>DASZCE010000340.1:0-5097 GCA_035943455.1 Gaiellaceae bacterium
CAGCGAAGGCGATGAGCGCAACGACCACGAGCGCGAGCGCCCAGAGCCGGTTCTCGCCGGTGCGCGCGCCCGCGATCGTGATCACGTCGTCCGGGATGAACTCCGGAAACGGGTGAGGCTGAGTTCCCCAGATGATCTGGACGAGCGCGCCGAGCACCTGCGCGAGCCCGATCGTGACCATGATCACCGAGATCGTCGGCTCGCCGATGAGCGGCCGAAGGATCAGACGCTCCACGAGCAGGCCAAGGACGACGGCGACGCCGATCGCACCGGCGATCGCCAGCGCCCAGTGCAGCCCGGCGTCCACGGTCAGCGCCCAGACGACGTAGGCGCCGATCAGCAGGAATTGCCCCTGCGCGAAGTTGATCACGCCCGAGGCCTTGTAGATGAGCACGAACCCCAGGGCCGCGAGGGCGAGGATGGCGCCGTTCGAGAGGCCCGCGACCGTGAGCTGGATGAAGGTATCCATCAGTGCCCCTTCCAGTGATGCTGCCGAGGTTCTCGCCCGCGAGCACCAAGCCAGGGTTCGCACTCCGACGATCCAAGGTCTGAAGACCTTGGTGAGGAGGAGGGTGGGCTCTGGCGCCGCGTGATCGCGGGCGAGAAGCCGGCGTGTATTGCTGGATGGGGCACTAAGCGCCGCTTCCGATCAGCTCGCGCAGCCGGCGCCGCGGCCTGGCGCGCGGCCGGCCGTCGACGGCGGCGACCCGCAGCGTGATATCGCGCTCGGCCTGGCTGCCGTCCTGGTAGGTGACGACGCTCTTGACCGTCACCGCCGCGGCGTCCGGGTCGTAGAGGGCCGCGATGATGTCCGCGTACCGATCGTTGAGCGTTCCGCGCCGAACGTTGCGCGTCCGCGTCAGCTCCTCGTCGTCGGCGTCGAGCTGCTTGTGCAGCAGGACGAAGCGCCGGACGCGGACGCTCTCCGGCAGGTCGGCGTTCGCTCGCGCGACCGCGTCTCGGACGAGGTCGTAAACCTCGGGCTTCTGCGCGAGATCGGTGTACGTCGTGTAGGAGAGGTGGTTGCGCTCCGCCCAGGTGCCGACCGTCTCCGGGTCGATCGAGACCATCGCCGTCACGAACGCGCGCTCCTCGCCGCCGAAGACGACCGCTTCCTCGACGTGCTCGCTGAACTTGAGCTTGTTCTCGACGAACGCGGGGCTGAACGGCGTGCCGTCGGCCGCCGCCATGACGTCCTTCGCCCGGTCGATGACGACGAGATGCCCGTCCTCCTCGAGGTACCCCGCGTCGCCGGTGTGGAGCCAGCCGTCGCGGAGCGCCTCCGCCGTCGCCTCCTCGTTGCGGTAGTAGCCGGGGAAGACAGCCGGCGAGCGGAGGAGGATCTCGCCGCTCTCGGCGATCGCGATGTCCGTTCCGGGGATCGGAGTGCCGACGGTGTTGAAGCGGATGTCGCCGTCCCTGTGCGCGACGGCGATCCCGCAGATCTCCGTCTGGCCGTAGATCTGCTTGAGGTTGACGCCGATCGCGTGGAAGAACGTGAAGACATCGGGACCGAGAGGCGCGCCGCCGGTGTAGGCGCGGCGAAGCCGGACGAGCCCGAGCTGGTTCCGCACCGGCCGGAGCGCGGTCGCGGCGGCGAGTGGATACGCAAGCGAGAGCAGCGGGCCGAGCCGACGGCCGCGTAGTCGGCGCTCGGCTGCTCGCTTCCCGACCGTGTACCCGAGACCGAACAGGGCGCGCTTTACCCAGCCGGCGTCGGAAAGGCGCACCTGCACCGAGGAAAGGAGGCTCTGCCAGATCCTCGGCGGGCTGAACATGACGCGCGGCCCTATCTCGCGCAGGTCGGCGCGAACCGTCTGCGAGCTCTCGGGGAAGCTGATCGCGAAGCCCGTCTGCAGTCCGCACGCGAGCGCGAGCATCTGCTCGCCGATCCAGGCGAGGGGGAGAAAGCTGACGAACTCGTCGCGCGGCTTGATCGGGTCGAGCGACATCAGGCTCGATCCCATCGAGAGAAGGTTCGCGTGGGTCAGCATCGCGAGCTTCGGCTTCGCGGTCGTTCCCGACGTCGTGCAGAGGATCGCGATGTCCGTGGGCGCGACGCTCGCCACCTGCTCGTCGAACCAGCCCGGGTGCTCGCGCTCGAACTCCTCGCCCGCCCGCTCGACGTCCGGGAAGTGGAGGAGCTCGGCCTGGTCGTAATGCTCGAGCCCCCGCGGGTCGTAATAGACGATCCGCTCGACCGTCTCGAGCCGGCCTGCCTCGCGGAGGGCGATCAGCTTGTCCACCTGCTCCTGGTCCTCAGCGACCACGAACCGGACCTGCGCATGCTGGATCACGTGCTCGACCTCTTCGAGGACGCCGTCCGGGTAGAGCCCGACGGACATCCCGCCGAGCGACTGCGCCGCGAGCTCGGAGATCACCCATTCCGGCCGGTTGTCGCCCAAGATCGCGAGCGGCTCGCCGCGAGCAAACCCCATCGACGCGAGTCCCTGCGCGAATCGCCGCACCCGCTGCTCCCACTCCGCCCATGTGATCGTCTGCCAGATGCCGTACCGCTTCTCCTTCAGCGCAATGCGCCGCCCGCCGTGACGCGCCGCGTGCTCGGCGAGCAGCTTCGGGAACGTCGCGGCGCCGTCGCTCACAGCCGAACCCCCAGACTTCCCGCGCATCGACCGGTCATTTCAGACGTTCGCACGGGCAAAGCCCGCACGGCCTGGAATCGACATCGCAAGCGACGTCTCACACGTGCTCCCCCAGGTACGCCTTGATCACCGCGGGCTCCGCCGCAACCTCGGCGGGCGAACCTTGCGCGATCACGACACCGAAGTCGAGGACGGTGACGATGTGGGAGATGTCCATGACGACGCTCATGTCGTGCTCGATCAGCACGACGGTCACGCCCGCGAGCTCGTTGACGTCGAGGATGTACCGGGCCATGTCTTCCTTCTCCTCGGCGTTCATGCCGGCCATCGGCTCGTCGAGCAGCAGCACTGCGGGCTGCATGCACAGGGCGCGGCCGAGCTCCACCCGCTTCTGGAAGCCGTAGGAGAGCGTCCCGACCTGTTGCTTCCGCACCGCCTGAAGCTCGAGGAAGTCGATCACTTCCTCGACCAGCTCCCGCTCTCGGATCTCCTGGCGGCGCGCCGGCCCGAAGTACAGGAACGACGGCGCCACGTAGTGCCTCATGTGCACGTGGCGGCCGAGCAGGAGGTTCTCGACGACCGTCATATGGCGGAAGAGCTCGATGTTCTGGAACGAGCGCGCGACGCCCCAGCGGGCGATCCGGCTCGGCCGTGCGCGCGTCAGGTCACGGGTGGTTCCGTCGTGCAGCTGGATCGAGCCCTGCTGGGGGCGGTACAGGCCGTTGACGCAGTTCAGCAGGCTCGTCTTGCCGGCCCCGTTCGGGCCGATGATGGAGTGAATCTCCCCCTGCTTGACGGTGAGGCTGACATCACGGAGCGCCTGGACGCCGCCGAACCGCAGCGTGATGCCGTCGATCTCGAGTTGAGACGCGCCGCGGGCGAGCGTGCTGCCGTTCAGGTCGAACCGGTATTCCCGCGTCTCGATCGTCGTCGACCGACTCCCCGATCTGTCGGGAATACGATCGCATGTTTCGCCGGCGAGGTGGTGAGGTCGCTCAGCGTTCGGCCGCGCACGCGGCGTCGCTCGCGAGGAACGTGTCGAACACCGAGTTGAAGATCGCATCGCGCGCGGCGTCGTAGGGACCGAGCGATCGCCCCTCCCATTGAATGACCGGCGTGACCCCGGGTCCCATGACCGTGACGCGGTGTCGCTCACCGTTTCCCGGCGGCCGGATCTCGCGGCTCGGGTAGCCAAGCGGCGGCCGATCCGGCACGAAGCTGAAGCAGAACGCACCGTTCGGGTTGTGCGTCACCTTTGCCGCCGCCCGCTTCCAGCCGGGCCCCCAGGCGGAGTCGTAGGTGTCGATGTAGAAGTAGCGGGCGTAGGCGCCGCGGACGGTCGCCGAGGGCGTCTTCCAGCCATACACCGGCTTGCCGCGGTAGAGCAGCCGGCCGAACAGGCCCTGCCACCTGCCGCCGTAGGTCCAGTTCGGCGAAACCTCGAGTGTCCCGAGTGGGCCCGCCCAGTGCGACACGTGCAGCTCGTACTTCATGTGCGCCGGACGGAACGCGGCGAAGCCGCGCATCGGCTGGATTCTTTGCCAGCTCTGCAGCGCCCAGTACGAGCCGTCGGGAGCCTTGCACGCAGCGACGAGCCAGACCAGCTCGGGCCCGTCGTAGGGGCGGCACCTGTCGCGGAAGCTGTGCCAGACCGTGTGCCCGTATTTCCGCCAGCCGCCAGCGTAGTCGAACCGAAACCGTGTGGGCGCGAGCGCGGGGTTCGGCCAGCGGGCGTTCACCGCGCCCCAGGCAAGCACGTGTCGCACCTGTCCGCTCTCTCGCACGTACGTCACGAGCGCCTCGCCCTTCGCGTTGACACGCAGCGTCGCGCCCTTCACGTTGCGGTCGCCGAGCGGTTGGCTTGCGGTCGCCGAGCCCGCCGCGAGTGCGCCACCCATGAGCGCGAGTGCGAGCACAAAGGCTCGCTGACCCCTCCTCGCCACGGCGCGATGGTAGCGTGCTTCTCGCCGTGCGCCTAGCGGCGGGCGTGCCGCGACGGCGGGAGCGGAGCGGCGTAGGAGTCGACCTACGCAGTCGTGGGCTACCAGCCTGCACGCCGGTGCGTGTGTCGTCCACAGAGGGCCGATCCGATGAACATGGTTACTCAGATCTCCGCGACCCTGCGACGCTCGGCCACCACGCGGACAGAGCCTCCCGAACCACTGGGTTCAGCTTTCAACCGGCGTCAGGGTCGGTATTGAACGGCGTCGGGCGAGGCCGCACGCTCGCGCAGCAATCGGAGAGTGGGCGCATAAAGCTCATCCACTTCCAGTGACGAACCCTCCTCATAGGCTTCCCGCATGCTCGGCGCGCCGAGAGCGCTGCGAAGCGTCTCGAGCGTTCGATCGCGGATCGCACTCTCCGTCGGCGTGCGCCGTACGCGAAGCTCCTCTACGACGCGTTGGGAAGCACCAAGGAGGCGCGCTGCTGCTTTTGGGTCGTCCTGAGCGATGAGCCTTGCAACGGCGTCAAAGGCCGCAGCGAGCAGCTCGCG
>DASZCE010000341.1:0-5535 GCA_035943455.1 Gaiellaceae bacterium
GCTCCAGCTCGTGGTAGCGACGCAGCAGCTCCGGCGCACGCTCGACGCCCCAGAGGCGCTCGAGGACGGCGCCGATCCCGGCGTTCCAGTCGATCAGCGTCCCGTAGCAGTCGAATGTGACCCAGCGTTGCACGGACCGGAGCCTATCCAGTGGCCGGCTGACAGCCGCTCGAATCGATGTCTCAAAGAGGGCCCGGCTTGGCCGGGCCCGCTGCCATTCAGAAGAACAGTCGAAGAAGGGGTTCACGGGGGAAACATGGTTTCCCCCGTGCTTTAGTCGGTGAACTCGCGGACGACGATGCAGGCGTTGTGGCCGCCGAATCCGAAGGAGTTCGAGACGCCGGTTCGGACGTCGGCCTCACGCGAGTCGTTGGGGATGTAGTCCAGGTCGCATTCCGGGTCGGGCTCGTCGTAGTTGATCGTCGGCGGCAAGGTGTTCCGGTTGACGGCGAGCGTCGTGAAGATCGCCTCGATCGCTCCCGCCGCTCCAAGGCAGTGGCCCGTCGCGCCCTTGGTGGAGGAGATCGGCGTCTTGCGCGCGTTCTCCTCGCCGAGCGCGAGCTTGATCACGCGCGTCTCGCTGGCGTCGCCGAGCGGCGTCGACGTGCCGTGGGCGTTGATGTAGTCGATCTCGTCCTTGTTGACCCCGGCGTCGGCGAGCGCCATCGTCATCGCCCGGGCCGGGTTCTCGCCCGTCGGATCCGGCTCGGTCACGTGGCGGGCGTCCGACGAGAGCCCGTACCCGAGCAGCTCGCCGTAGATCTTTGCGTCACGCGCCTTTGCCCGCTCGAGCTCCTCGAGGACGACGACCGCGCCTGCTTCGCCCATCACGAAGCCGTCGCGCCCCGCGTCGAATGGACGGCTCGCCTGCTCAGGCGCGTCGTTGCGGCGCGACAGCGCCCGCATGGCGCTGAACCCTGCGATCCCGACGGCAGTAATTCCCGCCTCCGTCCCGCCCGCGAGCATCGCGTCGGCGCGCCCGAGCCGAATCGCGTCGGCGGCCTCGCCGATCGCCATGTTGGAGGCGGCGCAGGCGGTGCATTGCGACGACAGTGGCCCGCGTGTGCCGAGGTACATCGATACCCAGCCCGCGCCCATGTTCGGGATGATCTGTGGGATCGAGAACGGATTGACACGATCCGGACCCCGTTCGATCAGCGTCTCGAAGCAGTCCTGGAACGCCTTCAGCCCGCCGATGCCGGTAGCGATCGCAGCTCCGATCCGGTCGGCGTCGGCTTCGATGTCGAGCCCTGCGTCGTCCCGAGCCTGGATCGCGGCGGCGACGATCATCTGCGCGAAGCGGTCCATCCGCCGCGCCTGCTTTCGCTCGATCCAGTTCGAGGGATCGAAGTCCTTCAGCTCGCAGGCGAAGTGAACCGGATACTCGCTCGCGTCGAAACCGGTGATCTCGCTCGCCCCGGAACGACCCGCGGTCAGGTTCTCCCACGTCGTTGCGACGTCGTTGCCGAGCGGCGACAGCGCGCCGAGCCCGGTGATCACGACTCGTCTGCGTCCGTTCATGCTCATCCGTTACATCCCCAGTCCGCCGTCGACGAGAAGCACCTCACCCGTAATGAATGCCGCCGCATCGGAGCAGAGAAACCTCACCGCGCCGGCGACGTCCTCGGGATCGCCGAACCGCCCGAGCGGCGTATTGGCGAGCATCGCCTGCTGCAGCTCCTCGGGAAGCTCGTTCGTGAGGCGGGTCGAGATGTAGCCCGGCGCGACGACGTTCGCACGAACGCCTCGGCTCCCCAGCTCGCGCGCCAGCGCCTTCGTGAACCCGATGATGCCGGCCTTCGACGCCGAGTAGTTCGTCTGGCCCGGATTCCCGTGAACGCCGACGATGCTCGAGACGTTGACAATCGCCCCGGACCGCCGCTTCATCATCCCGCGGATCGCGGCGCGACAGGTGTTGAACGTTCCGCCGAGGTTGGTGTCGAGCACCGTGCGCCAGTCCTCGTCCGACATCCGTGCCAGCAGGCCGTCGCGCGTGACGCCGGCGTTGTTGACGAGAACGTCGACCTCGCCGGCCTCCTCGACGAGGCGTCGCGCCTGCTCGGGGTCCGCGACGTCGGCCTGGACGGCTCTACCGCCGATCTCCGTCGCCATCCCCTCTGCCTCTTCCGCGCCCGAGCGATAGCCGATCACGACCTCGGCACCAGCGGTTGCGAGCTCGGCGACGATCGCCTGTCCGATCCCGCGTGAGCCGCCGGTGACGAGGGCCCTGCGGCCTTCGAGGGAGCTGAACTCGGGCACGGCGTCCTACACAGTCTCTTCGAGCTTCTTCAGGCCCGCGAGATTGTTGACCGAGACCGCCTTGACGCCGCGGTCGATGCGCTTGACGAGCCCGGAAAGCACGTTCCCGGGTCCGACCTCGACGAACGTCTTCACACCCTCCTTGACGAGGCCGTGCGCCGCATGAGTGAACTTCACCGGCGCCGTGATCTGCTCGACCAGCAGCCCCGCCATGCGCTGCGCCGGCTCGATCTTCGCCGTTACGGTCGACATGAACGGGGCAACGGGCTCGGCGAAGCGCACCCTGTCGACCGCCGGCTTCAGACGATCCGCCGCCTTGGCGACAAGCGGACTGTGAAAGGCGCCTGAGACCTTGAGCCGGACCGTGCGCTTCGCGCCGAGACGCGATGCCTTCCCGATCAGCTCCTCGACCGCATATTCCTCGCCCGAGACGACGATCTGGCCCGGGCAGTTGTAATTCGCCGGCCACACGCCCTCGATCTCCTGGCAAAGCTCCTCGACGACCTCGTCGTCGAGCCCGAGGACGGCGGCCATCGTTCCGTCGCTCTCGCGTGCCGCCTCCGCCATCGCGAGGCCGCGCTCGCGAACGAGACCGATCGCCTCGGCGGTGTCGATCGAGTTCGCCGCCGCGATCGCTGCGAACTCGCCCACCGAATGGCCGACGACATAGTCGGGCGCGATCCCGCGGGCACGCAGCGCCGCCAGCACGGCAAGGCTCGTGGCAACGAGGGCCGGCTGCTGGACATCCGTCCGTACGAGCTCGTGCAGCGGCGCTTCGAAGCAGAGGTGCCGCAGGTCGAGGCCGGAGGCGTGGGATCCGACGCGAAAGACCTCCATCGCCTCAGGCATCGCCTCCGCGATCTCGCGGCCCATGCCTTCCTCGAGCGACCCCTGACCTGGGAAGCAGAAAGCGATCACCTTGTCCTCCCGTTCGACGTCCATTCCATCAGGGCCGAGCCCCAGGTGAGGCCGGCCCCCATTCCCGTCATCAGCACGGTCGCTCCCGGCTCGAGCCGGCCTTCAGCCTCTGCATCGGCCAAGGCGAGCGGAATCGATCCTGAGGAGGTGTTGCCGTACTTGTCCACGTTCACGACCACCCGATCTTCCGGGATTCCCAGCTTCTTCGTCGCATAATCGATGATTCGCGTGTTTGCCTGGTGCGGGACGTAGACGTCGACGTCCTCGACCGTCCGCCCGACCTCGTTCAGGAGCGCCTCCGCAGAAGAGACCATCACGCGGGTTGCGAACTTGAAGACCTCCCGCCCGTTCATCTTCACCAGCCGGTCGCCGTCCTCGAACGCCCGCGAGCCGCTCCCCGGCAGCCACAGGTGCACGCCGCCACCGCCGTCGGCGCCCAGCTCGAAGCCGAGAAAGCCGCCGTCCTCGACGCGCTCGAGCACGACGGCGCCCGCACCGTCACCGAACAGGACGAGCGTCGAGCGGTCGGTCCAGTCAAGGATCTTCGAGAGAACGTCCCCGCCGACGACGAGCGCCTTCTTCGAGAGGCCGGCCGAGACCATCGCATGCGCCTGGGCGAGGGCGTAGACGAAGCCGGTGCAGCCGGCGAGGAGATCGTAGGCAGCCGCGTCGGGAGCCGGGAGCAGATCGCCCAGAAGCGAGCCCGTCGTCGGAAACATCATGTCCGGGGTGACCGTTGCCACGATGATCAGGTCGAGCTCCCTCGGGTTCACGCCGGCCCGCTCGAGAGCGATCCTCGCCGCCGGCAGCGCGAGGTCGGTCATGGCCTGCTCGGGCGCGGCGATCCGGCGTTCCTTGATTCCGGTGCGTTCGGTGATCCACTCGTCGGAGGTATCGACCAGCACGGCCAGCTCGTCGTTCGTGAGCACGCGGTCGGGCGTGTAGGTGCCGAGGCCGGTGATCGACACCGGGATGCCGTTCGAACGAGCGATCATCGGTGCTCCTGCAAGTGCTGGTGCTGCTTCGGCCGCGAGCGAAAAGCACGCCAGGGTGCCGAATCGGGACGCGTCCAAATTGGCGAAATATGGGCGCCGCGGGAGGCTACTCCCTGGCGCCGCTTTGCAGCCGCCGGCGGCGTGGATGACAGTGCTTGGAGGAGCACTATCGCTCGACGGCGAAGGTCAGGGTTCCCCGGGCGGCGAGCTGCCCGTCGACCTTGGCGGTCGCCTTTCCCCGGCCGACCGGCCCCCGCATCCGCTCGAGCTCGCAGCTGAGCTCGAGCTCGTCTCCGGGCTCGACCACCCGCTTGAACCGAACGCCGTCGATCCCGGCGAAGAGCGCCAGCTTGCCGCGGTTCTCGTCCTCCGAGAGCACGGCCACGGCACCGGCCTGCGCCATCGCCTCCACGATCAGGACACCCGGCATGATCGGACGCCCGGGAAAGTGGCCGGTCAAGTACCACTCGTCTGGGCGGACGCGCTTCCGCGCCACCACGCGCTCCCCAGGAGCGAGGTCGATAACTTCATCGAGAAGCAGGAATGGATCGCGATGCGGCAGGATCGCCTCGATCTCGCTGCGGGTTAGGGCGGCCAAGCGAGGTGAGTCTAGTGGCCGCGATCGTGTCCAGGGTCACGCACGACGGGCGAGAACGAAGCAGTCCAAGGACTCAGGGAGCGCCGGTATCGATCAGAGATACAGGGGCGACTGAGGACGCCGGAATGCGCCGGTTCGCAGACGGTCAGGCGGATCGTGGGCGCGGTCGCGGTCACGTAGTCTCAGTGACGTGGCTGAAGATGCTCTTTCCGCGGACGTTGTCCGGCCGCTCCTCCGCGGGCGGTTCGGGCGCCCGTACCTCTACTTCGAGCAATGCGAGTCGACCCAGCGGGAGCTTCCGGCCGACGCACCCGAGGGCGCCATCGCCGTCGCGGAAGAGCAAACGGCGGGAAGAGGTCGTCTTGGCCGGCCGTGGTACGCACCTCCCGGCAAAGCCGTTCTCGTCTCGATCAACCTCCGCCCGAAGGTCGACGTCGCCCGCCTACCCGAGCTCTCGCTCGTCGCCGGGCAGGCGGCTGCAGACGCGATCGCGGAGACGACCGGAATCACCCCTGAGACGCAGTTCCCGAACGATCTCCTGATCGACGGGCGTAAGGTGGCGGGCATCCTCGCCGAGGCGCGGGACGGACGCGTCGTGCTCGGGATCGGAATCAACGCCAACCTCGCCGAAGAGGAGCTCCCGACGAACGTGGACAAGCCGGCGACGTCACTCCTCGTCGAGCGCGGCGAGGAGATCGACCGCGCGCGGCTGCTCGCGGCGTTACTCGCCCGGCTGGAGTCGCGTTACGACGTGTGGGTGCAGCG
>DASZCE010000342.1:0-4420 GCA_035943455.1 Gaiellaceae bacterium
ATCGTGCTCGCACGCGGCGCGACGCCCGTCCCCGAGGCGGAGCTCGTCAGCTGGCTCCTCCGTGAGGCCGAATCCGGACGCGAGCTGATCGTGGACGACCGCAAGGAGCTCGGCGAGGCCGAAACGGTCGCGCTCCCCGTACGCCGGCAGAACAGCACGCTGGTCGGCTTTCTCGTCCTCGGGAGCGCTCGGCGGCCGCCCGCGTACCTCGTGGCGACGGCTCGGCGTACCGTCGAGCGGCTCGGACTGGCGGTCGCGGACGCCATGCGCACGTCGGTGAGGCCGGTCCCCCTCGCGAAGACGCCGGCCCGACGTCTCGCCGCGCTCGGCGAGTAACTCGATCAAGTCCCCTTTTCGGGGGTGGTGTGCAACGAGGCGTCCCGTCACAAGGAGTTCATGCGGCATGTGCTCCTGCGGCGGGGCCGGTGGTTTCTCCCCGCGCTCTTCCTCTTCTTCGGGCTCGCGTTGCCGGCGACCGGCCATGCTGCCGACAACGGCAACGGGAAGCTCGACCCGTCCGTTCGTGCGCTCCTGCGCTCGCCGCTGACGACTCCGTGGACGCAACTCCGCGTGATCGCAATCGGCGACGCCGAGGCGGCAGCGGGCACGGCCACGTTCCGGCACGACCGCGACTTTCGCCTGATCAAGGGCGACAGCCTCACGATCTCGGCCGGGCAGCTCCTGAAGCTCGTCAAGAGCCGCTCGGTTCGGTTCGTCACGGCAGATGCGCCGGTCGAGGCGAACCTGCTGCAGCCGATCCAGCAGACGCTGCAGTCGTTCCTGCCCACTCTGTACCCGACCCTGGACGGAGCGCCCGCGGCATGGAGCCAGGGACTGCGCGGAGAGGGAATCGGGATCGCCGTCGTCGACAGCGGCGTGGCGCCGGTCTCCGACCTTGGTGTCAGGCTCGTGGACGTCGCCCTCGGCGGGCGGACGGGCGATCGTGTCGGCCATGGCACGTTCGTCGCGGGTATCGCCGGCGGGCGGAGCTCGGACGGCCGCTACGTCGGCGTCGCGCCCGGCGCGACGATCTACGGAGTCAACGTCTCGCGTGGCACGGGCGTCTACACGAGCGACGTGATCGCCGGGCTCGACTGGGTCCTTGCGAACCACGCCGAGAAGAACATTCGCGTCGTCAACGTCTCGCTCAATGAGATCGCCAACAGCTCGTATCTGACGAACGTCCTTTGCACCGCCGTCGAGCGGCTTTGGCGAGCGGGCGTCACCGTCGTCGTCTCGTCCGGGAACACCGGCCCGGGTTCGATCTCGCACGCCCCGGCCAACGATCCGTTCGCGATCACCGTCGGAGCGCTCGACCTGAACGGAACCGCCACCACGAGCGACGACCGGGTCGCCTCGTTCTCCTCCGGCGGGACCACGCTGGACAAGTTCCAGAAGCCGGAGGTCGTCGCCCCCGGGCGGCAGGTCGCATCGACGCTCCCGGCGGGGACAACCCTGTCGTTGCTTGCACCGCTGACGAGCCTGCTCGACCCCGGCTACGCCAAGATGAACGGCACGTCGTTTGCGGCGCCGCAGGTGGCGGCGGCGGCCGCCATCCTGCTCCAGCGCCATCCCGAGTACACGCCGGACCAGGTGAAGTGGCTGCTGACGCAGCAGGCGCGGAGCGTCTCGGGTTCGGGCGCTCGCGCCCTCGATCTCGCCGCGGCGCTCGCGTTCAACGACCAGCCGCGGGACGCGAACGAAGGGGTCGTCCCCACGATGTACGGCCTGGTCGACGCGAACGGAGCCAGCTTCGACGCTGCCGCGACGTGGGGTGCAGCGGCGACGTGGACTGCCGCGGCGACGTGGGACGCTGCCGCGACCTGGAACGCCGCCGCAACCTGGGACGCGGCTGCGACCTGGGACTCGTTCGAATACTGGGACTAAGCGCGTGGACGCGAACCGCGTCAACGCCCTGATCACCCTCGTCGCCTCGGTCGCGAGCGCCGTCTTCGTCATCCTCGGAGACGGCGCTTGGCGGGCCGCGTCCGGCGAACCGGAGCAGCTCGTCGTCTTCTGCGGCCTGGCAGTCGCGCTCCAGCTCGCGGCGGTCGAGATCTACGGGCGCGGCGCGCTCAGCTTCTCGGGGATGGGGATCCTGGCAACGGGATTCGCTCTCGGGCCCGGGTCGGGGATGGTGGCCGCGATGCTGGTCGCGATCGTCAACCTCTTCGTCCTGCGCGGCCGGCTCGACCGGGCGGCGTTCAACGCCGCGAACCTCTCGCTGAGCGCCGCGGCGGCCACGGGCCTCTTCCACGTTCTCGGGACGTCTGAGTGGACGACTGCTGCGCGGCTCCTCCCCGCGACCGGCGCCGGGATCGTCTTCATGGTCGTCAACATCGGGCTCCTGAGCTTTGCGATGAGCCTCGCCGAGGGCCTGTCGATGCAGTCGATCTGGCGCGAGCGATTCCGCTGGTTCACGCCGTACTACCTGATCTCGGGACCGCTCGCCCTCGCGACAACCGTCGCCTTCGAGGAAGCGGGGCTGATCGGCATGCTCGCCTTCGGCCTTCCGCCGGCGATCATGATGTTTTCGATCCGCCAGTACATCGCGCGCACGCGCGACTCGGTGGAGGAAGTCCGCCGGGCGAACGAGGAGCTTCGGCTCGCCAACACCGACCTTCAGGTGCTCTTCCAGTTCGCCGGCGGCCTCGGCGCGCGCAGCCACGACCGGTCGGCACTCGTCGAACACGCCGAGCGACAGCTCCTGCGTCTCACCGGCACACTCGTCCACGTGAGCGGACCCGAGCAAGCCGGCCTGCCGCTCGTCAGCGGCGGCAACCGCGTCGGGACGCTGGTCGTCGACGAGCAGTCGCTCGTCGACCGCGAGCGCTGGGAGCGGCTGCGGGAGGCGATCCTGCCACAGCTCGCGACCGCGCTCGAGAGCGCCGAGCTGATCGACGAGGTGCGTAAGCAGCACCTGGCGACGATCGCCGCGCTCTGCCGGAGCATCGAGGCCAAGGACGGGTCAACGGGGGAGCACACAGAGCGAGTCGCCGAGCTTGCCGTCGAGCTTGCTCGGCGACTGGGCTATGCCGGTGCCGAGCTCGATGCGATCGAGATCGGCGCCCTGCTCCACGACATCGGGAAAATCGGCGTCCCGGAGGCGATCCTTCACAAGCCGGGCCCGCTCACCGAAGAGGAGTGGAAGGTGATGAAGCGCCATCCGCTCGTCTCCGAACACATCCTCGCGGGCATCGGGCTTTCCCCCGTCGTGCTCCAGATCGCACGCTCGAGTCACGAGCGCTTCGACGGCGAGGGCTATCCCGACGGCATCGCCGGAGAGGACATCCCGCTGCCCGCGAGGATCGTCCTCGTCGCCGATGCCTTCGACGCGATCACGAGCGACCGCCCGTACCGGCGCGGACGCAGCGTCGTCGACGCGCTCGGGGAGCTCCACTCGAACTCAGGAAAGCAGTTCTGCCCGCGCGTGGTCGCCGCGCTCGAGCAGATTTCCGTCGAGCGGCCGCACCTGCTCGGCGCCGGCAGGCTTCGCGCCGTCGAGCGAGTGGCTTAGACGCTCGCCGGCTGGAGCGCTCCGAGGCGCTCGAGGCAGCCTCGGACCGTCTCCCGCTCCTCGTCGGTGACCTCCACCAGCGGAAGCCGATGGCCGCCGACGTCATGCCCAAGCAGGTTGAGCGCGGCCTTGATGCCCATCGGGTTGACGCCGACCTTGAGGATCTCGTAGGCGGGCGCGAGCTCGCGGTCGATCTCGCGTGCGCGCTCGACGTTCCCCGCGCGGAAAGCCTTGACCTGTTCCTTCACCTGCGGCCCGGCCACGTGCGTGTGGACGCAAACGCCGCCCGTCCCGCCGGCCTCGAGGAAGGGCAGGACGAGGTTGTCGTCGCCCGCGTAGAGCCGGAGCCCCGTCTCCGCGACGATCCGGCGCGCGTCGTCGAGGTCGTCCCACGCCTGCTTGACCGCGACGACGTTCGGGATCTCCGCAAGCTCCGCGAGGGTCTCGACGGAAACGAGCGTCACAACGCGCCCCGGGATGTTGTAGTAGACGATCGGCCTGTCCGTCACCGCCGCGATCGCCTTCACGTGCTCGAGGATCCCGCGCGGCGGCGGCTTGTTGTAGTACGGCGTCACGATGAGGAACCCATCGACGCCGAGCTCGTGTGCGCGCTCGGTCAGATGCACGGAGTGGCGCGTGTCGTAGGTTCCGGTCCCGGCGATCACCGTCGCTCGGTCGCCGATCGCGGCGACCGCCGCCTCGTAGCGCGCGAAGCGCTCGTCGTCGGGCAGCGTCGGCGACTCGCCTGTCGTCCCGGTGACGACGAGGCCGTCCGACCCGTTGTCGACGAGGTAGGCGGCGAGCTCGCGCAACTTCTCGAGATTGACGGCGCCCTCGGCGTCGAAGGGCCTGACAGTGGCGGTCACGACCTCGCCGAGCACGCCCCGATCTTACTCGCCATCC
>DASZCE010000343.1:0-5128 GCA_035943455.1 Gaiellaceae bacterium
GGCCGAGCCTCCGAACCGCCGGCACTACCTGACGGTGATGAAGCCCCTCATCCCGACCGATCGATGGGGCCTGCAGTAGTACTCGTAGCGCCCCTTCTTCAGCGTCACGGTCACGGTCTTCGTGCCCCTGAACGCGAGCCCCGTGATCTGCCTGTTCCTGATCCCAGGCCCTGTGAGGACGAAATCGTGTGCCGACGACCTGTCGCTGACGGTGAGCGTGTAGCGCCCAGCGGTCAGCGTCCGGACCTTCGTCCCTCCCTTCTTGACCGTGATCGTGAAGCCCGGCCCGGTCGTTCCGGTCAGCTTCGTGGCGGAGAGGACCGCGTAGGCGGTCGGCGGCGCGGCCACGACGAGCGCCGCGACGAAGGGAAGCAGTCGTCGCATCGAATTCAGCTCCTTTGCTCTTTGAGAGACACTGGAGTTCTACGTGTCTGAGCTACCGACCGGATGGGTGGAAGTGGGCGGCGCGCTCGAGCGCGAGTTCGAGTTCGCGGATTTCGCCGAGGCGCTTGCCTTCGTGAACCGTGTCGGCGAGGCCGCCGAGGCGGCGAACCACCACCCCGATGTGGAGATCCACTGGAACCGCGTGAAGCTCCGCTGGTGGACACACGCAACGGGTGCGATCACCGAGCGTGACCGGCAGCTCGCCGAGCGGACGAACGAGCTCGCCTAGACGGCCGGCTCGACGACCGCCGCCGCCGGCTCCTTCGCCTCACGGAGGCGGAAGTAGAGGAGTGTCCACGTCACCGTCAGGAGCGGGATCGCGAGCGTCCCGACGATGATGTCGGCGAGGAAGCTCTCGAGCCAGTCGGCGAGCGGCGTCAGGACCAGTCGCAGCACGATGCTGACGCCGATGTAGATCAGCAACGTGAGGATGATCACGCCGAAGACGCTCCAGCCGTAACCGCGAACGAGCTCGCGGCTGCGGCCGAACGCCTCCCCTGCCCGTTTGTGCTCGAGCACGATCGCCGGGACGATCAGGATCCACCACGTCAGGAGCACAAGGCCCGGCACGATCAGCAGGATCAGTCCGAGGACGATGCCGAGACCGGCAAGGAGCCCCGCGACGATGATCGAGCTGAGATACGGCCGTACGCTCGCGAACGTCTCGCCGAGCGACATGTCGGAGCGGCCGTCGCGAACGTCTTCCACCGCCCGCACGAGCGCGCCCTGCAGCCAGAAGGCCGCAATCAGCGAGATGAGTCCGCCGAGGAGCGCGCCGAACCAGGACAGGAGGAGCGTCAGAAGGAGGCTGATGACTGCGACCGACGCATAAACGACGAACGAGATCGACACGAAGTGCCGCCAGTGGCCCCGGTACATCGCCCACGCTTCGCCGATCACGCCCTCGGTCGGACTCACCTGCCGACCCTAACGCTTAGGCTTGCGCGGCGGAGCGGATTGCCGCGACGATCTCGTCCAGATCGCGATCCTTCGTGAGGCAGGCGACGGCGCCGGCCTCCTGCAGTGCCTCCATCTCGCGAGGGTTCGCGGACGCCGTCAGACAGACGACCGCGACCTCGGGACAGGATTCCCGCAGAACCCTGGTCGCTTGCACGCCGTCGAGGCCGGGGAGCCGGTAGTCCATCACGACCACGTCGGGCGTGTGCTGCTTACAGAGGGCGACGACGTCGTTTCCGTTGTCGACCGACGCGACGACGTCAACGTCCGAGCGAAGACCGAGCAGCATCTCGAGCGCCTCGCGAAAGACCTTGTTGTCCTCGACGAGAGCGACGCGGACGACTACAGCGCCTTCTGAACCTTCCCGGCTTTCAAGCACCGGGTGCAAACGTACGCGCGGGTTGGCGTCCCTTTCAGCAGGACGCGAACCCGCTGGAGATTCGGGTCGAAGCGCCGCTTCGTGGCCACCATCGAGTGGCTTCGGCTATGGCCGAAGCTCGGCTTCTTCCCGCAGATGGCGCAGACCCTGGACATCGGCGGCGCAGTGTAGCGAAGCGCCGTCCTTACAAAACCTTTACGGAACCTGGTTCGGTTAAGGGAGCACCGCGAGCGTTCGCGCCGTGGAGCCGAGCGGCGTAGCCGCCGGCGTCTTTACGGAACCTGGTTCGGTGAAGGCGCTACTTCGCGGCGGCTCGAAGCTGGGAGAAGATGTCGGCCATCTCGAGGGCGCCGCGCACCGCGTCGGCCGCGCGATCGATGCGCGCCTCCGCCTGCTCCGCCGTGTCAGTGGTGAGAACCCCGAACGACACCGGCACGCCGGTCTCGATCGCGGCGAGCTGGAGACCACTCGCCGCCTCACCTGCGACGTACTCGAAATGCGCCGTCTCGCCGCGGATCACGCAGCCGAGCGCGACGATGCAGGCGTACTTGCGGCTCTTCGCGAGCGCCATCGCGGCGAGCGGCAGCTCGAATGCCCCGGGCACGGGGACGACCGTCACCGCGTCGCGGTCGACCCCGGCCTCTTCGAGCTCTGCGAGCGCCCGCTCCAGCAGCCGGCTCGTGACGTCCCCGTTGAACTTGGCGACGACGACGGCGACCGCGCGGTCCCCGCCATCCGGCGACCCCGTCAGGACCCTGTAGCCGGACGGGACCTCGAACCGCCCGGCGACATGCTCCGCCGCCGGCTCTGGCTGCTCTTCCGGCTGTTCCTCCTCCGGCTGACGGAGCGCAGGCAGCTCGCTCACGTGCCCTCCGATGTGAACCGGAGATCCTGGTGATGGAGACGGTGACCGAGCTTGTCGCGCTTGGTCTCGAGGTAGCTGCGGTTCTCGACGTTCGGGGGCGTCTCGATGGGCACCTGTTCGACGACCGTGAGGCCGAACCCTTCGAGCCCTGTGATCTTCTTCGGGTTGTTCGTCAGGATCCGGATCGTCGTCAGGCCGAGCTCGGCGAGGATCTGGTTCCCGATTCCCCAGTCACGGGCGTCGGCCGGAAACCCGAGCTCGATGTTCGCTTCCACCGTGTCGAGGCCGTTCTCCTGCAGCTCGTAGGCCTTGAGCTTGTTCAGCAGCCCGAGGCCGCGACCCTCCTGCGGCATGTAGAGGAGCACGCCTACGCCCTCCGCGTTGATCTGCGCCAGCGCCTGCTCGAGCTGCTCGCCGCAGTCGCAGCGGAGCGAGTGGAAGACGTCGCCGGTCAGGCACTCGGAGTGAACGCGCACGAGCACGTCGTCGGCGCCCTCGACGTCGCCCCTCACGAGCGCGACGTGGTTCTTGCCGGTCAGCTTCTCGCGGAACGCAATCGCGGTGAAATCGCCGTAGGCCGTCGGGAGCCGCACCGAGACCGTCCGCTCGACGAGCTTCTCGGTGCGCCGCCGGTACTCGATCAGGTCGGCGACGGTAATCAGCTTGATCCCGTGCCGCTCACAGAACTCCGCCAGGTCCGGCACCCGGGCCATCGTCCCGTCCTCGTTCATCACCTCGCAGACGACGCCAGCGGGGATCAACCCCGCGAGCCGTGCGAGATCGACGGCGGCTTCGGTCTGGCCGGTCCGCTCGAGCACGCCTCCAGGCCGCGCCCGCAACGGGAAGACGTGACCCGGTTGGACGAGATCGCCGGCACTCCGGTTCGGGTCGATCGCCGTCTGGATCGTCCGGGAGCGATCCGCCGCCGAGATCCCGGTCGTCACGCCCTCACGCGCCTCGATCGAGACCGTGAACGCCGTCTGCAGCGGGGCCTCGTTGTTCTCGGCCATCGGGCGGAGGGCGAGCTCGTCGCAGCGCTCCGGCGTCAAGCAGAGGCAGATCAGGCCGCGGGCGTGCGTGGCCATGAAGTTGATGGCCTCCGGCGTCGCGAACTGGGCGGCGATGGTGAGATCGCCCTCGTTCTCCCGATCGGCGGCGTCGACCACGACGACGAACTTGCCGTCGCGGATGTCTGCAATCGCCTCCTCGATCGTCGCGAACGCGCTCTTGGCCCGTGTCGCCATCGCGCTAGATCGTATCCCGGGGGATCAGGTTCCTCGCTCAACTGGGCGAAGCTGGCAAGGGAGGCAAGGTCGCCACGCGCACGACAGTGTTAGGTGGCACAGCCGAGCGTCGCGGCCCCCGCATCCTGCCGCCGGCTTGGTCAGGCCACGGTGGAGCCCGGCGCCGCCCGGCGGGTACCGAGGCCGGCCGGTTGGACGAGGCGCTCCACGTACTTGGCGAGAACGTCGGCCTCGAGGTTCACCGGATCTCCCGGTTCGAGCGAGCCGAGCGTCGTCACCTCGAGCGTATGCGGGACGAGCGCCACCTCGAACGTCTCGTCGTCGAGCCGGGTGATCGTGAGCGCGACGCCGTCCACCGTGACCGAGCCCTTCTCGACGCAGTAGCGCAGGATTTCCGGTGGCGCCTCCACGGTCAGACGCCCATCCGCGAACGAGTGGACGCGGCCTACCCCGTCCACATGTCCCTGGACGAAGTGCCCGCCGAGCGGCTGTCCGACCTCGAGGGCAGGCTCGAGGTTGACCTGCTCGCGGTAAGGCTTGACGCGTGAGGTCGTCTCGGCGACGACGTCGAACGCGAGTCTCCCGTTCGAGACGTCGACGACGGTCAGGCACGTGCCGTCGACGGAGATGGAGTCCCCGACCGCGGGCGCAAGGGACGACTCGACGACGAGCCGCCCGTTCTCGAACGACACGACGCGGCCGCGCTCGCGCACGATCCCAGTGAACACAAAGCCAGGTTACTGCTGGAGCGCGATCGCCTCGATGGTCTCGCGGACGAGCGGCTGGAGCTTCGGCGGCGAGACATCGGGAGCCGCGAGCTCCTTCCTGAGCTCCCTGACGAGCTCGGCCGACTCGGGGCCGAGCTCGCGGGGATCGGCGAGCACCTGCTCGACCTGCTCGAGCTCGGCCCGGCCCGCAAGCCACCAGGCGAGGGTCTGGACGACCTGGTCAGGGCTCGTGGACATACGCACTCAGGAGAACGTCCTCACCGACCGGCCTCGCTTCCAAACGCGCTAGAGGCCGCGGCTGAATGACGCCCTCGACGAGCTTCGGGCCCTCACCCGCAAGCTTCGGCGCGATGAAGACGAGGAGCTTATCGACGAGGTCCTCGCGGAGGAAGGCTGCCGCCAGGGTGGGGCCACCTTCGAGCAGCAAGGACTGGACCCCTTCAGCCGACAGGGTCTCCAGCTCCGAAGCGAGCGGCCCGCTGCGAAGCTCGAGCTCCGATCCTTCCGGGAG
>DASZCE010000344.1:0-3806 GCA_035943455.1 Gaiellaceae bacterium
TCCTTTCAGTGTTTCGCGGCAACCTGCTGACTGTAAGAGGTTGGTCGGACCTCAAACCTTCGTATTGTGTGTTTGTTTCCCTCGTATTTCCAGGGGAGGGAACCCTCGGTGGGGCCCTGATGCGAGAAACGTTTGCCTCTCGTCACCTATTCCGTCAGCTGCGTTGGGCGTTGAAGGAACCCCCATTCACTATTACGCAGGGCGGCCCCAAAGGTTTGTTGCGATTCTGTTGTTTCTGAGCCCGACGGCTACTCAGCGGCGGCCGGCTCGGGCGCCGGTGCCGTCTCTTCCTCCTCGCCTTGCTCGGCTTGGCGCTTCCTCGACACCGGGAACTCGAACTCGACCTTGCCGTCGTCCTTGAGCACGAGCCTCGCGCGGAAGGGCTTACCGGCACGTGATCGGAAGCCCGAGAGCACCTCGCGCGTCCGCCCTTCCTCGAGTAGCTGCCTCGCGATCTCGGGAGTGAGCGTCCGGCCCGCGACCCGCTTCCAGATCACGAAGCCGCAACCGGGTTCCTCGCGGCTCTTCCAGCTCGTACAGCCGTAGGCCTTCGCATTCTCGCGGATGATCTCGCCGGTTTCCGCGCCGCAACGCGGACACAGTCCGAGCTCTGCCCGCTCTGGCCGGAGCTTCTCCTTGTCCAGGTTCGCGATCTCGTCCACGGTCGCCTTCGTGAAGTCGGCGATTCCGGTCATGAAGGCGTCGCGGTCGCCGTTCCCGTGCTCGATGTCGCGAAGCTGCTTCTCCCAGCCACCGGTCAGCTCGGGCGACGTAACTGCGTTGGTCTCGAGCATCGTCACGACCTGGAGGCCCTTCGGGGTCGGCTGGAGCTCCTTGGAGACGCGCTCGACGTACTCGCGCCGGATCAGCGTCTCGATGATCTCCGCCCGCGTCGCCGGCGTGCCGAGCCCGCGCTCCTTCATCGCCTCGCGCAACTCCTCGTCGTCAACGAGCTTGCCGGCCGTCTCCATCGCCGAGAGCAGCGTCGCCTCGGTATAGCGCGGAGGCGGCTTCGTCTCCTTCGCCTCGCTCTCGGCCTCGACGCACGTCACCTCCTGCCCTTGCTGCAAGGTGGGAAGCTCGCCTTCGCCTTCGGCGTCCTCGTCCTGCCTCTGCGTTTGCGGCTCGTCGGCCTCGACCCCGTAGACGCGGCGCCAGCCGGCTTCCAGCGTGACCTTGCCGCGGGTGCGGAAGCGCTCGTTCTCCACCTCGGTGACCACAGTCGTGCGCGCGTACCGCGCCGGGGGATGAAAGACGGCGAGGAAGCGCCGGGCGATCAGGTCGAAAACCCGACGCTCGTCCGGCGAGAAGTCGCTGAGATCGTGCGCGATGTCGGTCGGGATGATCGCGTGGTGGTCGTCGACCTTGGCGTCGTTGACGACGCGGCCGAGGGGCAGCTGATCGAGGCGGATCACGTACTGCGCCGCATCCGTGTAGTCGGGGATAGGGAGGAGCGTTTCCGCCGTCGGCTTCAGCTGCGGAACGATGTCCCCGGAGAGGTACCGCGAGTTCGTCCGCGGATACGTGATCGCCTTCTTGCCCTCGTACAGCGACTGGGCTGCGCTCAGCGTGCGCCGGGCCGAGAAGCCGTAGCGGCGGTTCGCGTCCCGCTGTAGGGAGGTGAGGTCATAGAGGAGCGGCGCGCGCTCGGACTGCTCCTTGCGCTCGACCGACTCGACGCGCCCGCGCTTTCCTTTCACCTTCTCGACGATCTCGTCGGCGCGCTTGCCGTCCTTCAGTCGCGTCTCGTCGTCCTGGAACCAGAGACCCTCGTACCGCGGATCGAACGACGCGTGGACAAGCCAGTACGGCTCCGGGACGAACGCCTGGATCTCGCGCTCCCGCTTGACCATCATCGCGAGCGTCGGCGTCTGGACGCGGCCGATGGAGACGACACCGCCGACCCACGCCCGGCCGCGAATCGTCGCGGCGCGCGTCGCATTCATTCCGACGAGCCAGTCGGCTTCGGAGCGTGAGCGGGCGGCCTCGCGCAGCGGTTCCAGCTGCTGGTCCGGGCGGAGCTTCTCGAAGCCCTCGCGGATCGCCTGCTTCGTCATCGAGGAGATCCAGAGCCGCTCGACGGGCTTGTCGACGCCCGAGGTCTCGTAGACATGGGTGAAGATCAGCTCGCCCTCGCGGCCGGCGTCGCAGGCGTTGATCACGCCGTCGACGTCATCCCGCTTCAGCAGCTTGTGGATCACGTTGAGCTGCTTCTTCGCCTTCGCGTCCCGCGGCCGGACGTGAAACTCCTCCGGAATGATCGGAAGGTCGTCCATCCGCCACTTCTTGAACCGGTCGTCGTAGTCCTCGGGCGGCGTCAGCTCGAGAAGGTGCCCGACGGCGAAGGTGACGACGTACTCGTCACCCTCATAGAAGGTGTCGTTGGAGTCGAAGCTGCCCGGCAGCGCGGCGACGATGTCCCGCGCGACGGACGGCTTTTCGGCGATGACGAGAGTCTTGCTCACGCGGCTGAGCGTAGCGAAGGTGACGAAGGTCGCCTGCCTCGGGCGGGTGATACTGCGCGGCCGTGAAGTCACGCGCCTACCACGTCGTCGGAATACTCACGGCGCGTCCGGTCAAGCGCCTTTTTCGCTTCCGGAGCAAGGGCGTGGAGAATCTGCCGCGCAGTGGAGGCTACGTCCTCTCCGCCGGTCACCAGTCCAATCTCGACCCCTGGCCGCTCGGGCTGCCGCTCTACCCCGAGCGGCAATTGCGGTTCATGGCCAAGGCGGAGCTGTATCGATATCCGCCGCTCGCATGGATCCTGTCCGCAGCCGGGGCGTTCCGCGTGCGGCGCGGGATGGGCGACGAGGAAGCCGTGCAGACGGCGGTCGAGCTTGCAAAGGCGGGTGAGATCGTCGCGATCTTCCCCGAGGGCACTCGCCGCAAGAAGGGCGTCGTCAAGCGGCACACAGCGCGAGCGCACACCGGCGCGGCTCGGGTCGCGCTGATGGCCGACGTGCCCCTCGTACCCGCGGCGATCGGCGGGACGGATCGCCTGATGCGCCTCGGGCCGCTGCAAGTCGCGTACGGCCCGCCGATCGACCTCGATGACCTCGACGGGATGGAGCTGCGCCAAGCCGCGAAGATCGCCACGGATCGTCTCATGGAGGCTATTCACGCCCTCGAAAAGACCCTCTAGACCGCTCCTCGTCGTCGACGGCGACTCGCTCGCGCACCGCGCGTACCACGCGCTGCCGAAGTCGATCAACCGGAACGCCGTCGTCGGGTTCACGAACATGCTGCTCCGGCTCTGGGAGCTGGAGGAACCGCGAGCGGTGTTCGTCGGCTGGGACACGCTGACCGTTCCCACGTATCGGCACGAGGCGTTCGCGGCCTACCAGTCGGGGCGCGTGTTCGACGACTCCCTGCTGGAGCAGCTCGACCTGCTTCCCGAGCTCGTCGAGGCGTTTGGCTTCGCCACGGCGAAGACCGCCGGGTACGAGGCGGACGACTTCGTCGCGGCGGCGGTACAGGCGGAGGAGAAGCGTGGCGGGCGCGGTGTGGTGATCACCTCAGATCGCGACCTCTTTCAGCTGGCGAGTGAGCACACCGTGATCGTCACCCCGGTACGCGGCGTCTCGGAGCTCGCGCGGATCGGCCCCGCCGAGGTACGGGAGCGGTACGGCGTCGATCCGGCTCAGGTGCCTGACTTCATCGCGCTGCGGGGTGACCCGTCCGACCGGCTACCCGGGGCGCGAGGGGTCGGGCCGAAGACCGCCGCGTCCGTCCTCGCGCAGTACGGCTCGCTCGACGCGGCGCTCGAGGCCGGCCGCTTTCCCAACCAGCGGGAGGAGTTGCTGCTC
>DASZCE010000345.1:0-5141 GCA_035943455.1 Gaiellaceae bacterium
CTTCAGGCCCGGCGGCTGGACCTCCGTCCCCTCGATCGAAAGCGAGACGCGCGGGTCGCGCCGGACGTTCTTCAGCTTCCGCTGCTTGTCGCTGAGGTGCCCGGAGACGATCTCGTCCTCGTCGAGCCCGACCCAGACGCAGCTCACCTGGGGCGAGCCGTCCGCGTTGAGCGTGACGAGATGAGCGAGCGCGTCTGACTCGATCAACTCGCGCGCGGCAGGCGGCAACTCCACAGGCACCAGCGTAAACTCGCTGCAAATCGTGGCGAGGCGGCATCTGATCGGTCTGCTCCTGGCGACGGAGGAGGACTGGCCGACCGTGTTCGAGACCCTTCTCCGGCGCCTGGGCCCGGTGCGCTGGCGCGGCGAGACGCACGAGTTCATCACGGAGCGGGTCGTCCACGAGCCGTTCGACCTGCGTTACAAGCCTCGCTACCAGCTGATCATCGACCGCCTCGCCTGGTGGTACGACGTCCCGCGGGAGTGGCTGAAGAAGCTCGCTCTGATGGATGAGGTCTACCTCCTGAACAACCCGTTCACGTTCCAGGCGATGGAGAAGCACTCCGCGTACTGCGCGCTCATGCGCCTCGGGATCAAGGTTCCCGAGACGTGGCTGATCCCGCACAAGCTGCCGCCCGACAACCCGCGCTACGTCCCGATGGCCGAGCGCTACAGCCCCGAGTTCGACCTCGACTTCGTCGCCGAGCAGATCGGCTACCCGCTCTACATGAAGCCGTTCGACGGCGGCATGTGGGTGGGCGTCACGCGGATCGAGTCGAGCGAGGAGCTGCACCGGAGCTACGACGAGTCGGGCGAACGGCTGATGCACCTCCAGGCCGCCGTCGACGACTTCGACGTCTTTACCCGCAGTCTCTCCATCGGCCCGCAGACGAAGGTGATGCAGTACGACCCCTCCGCCGACGGCCACTACCGCTACCTCGTCGGCGACGAGTTCCTTCCCCACGAGCTCGCGTGGGAGGTGGAGACGATCGGCCGGCTCGTCAACGCCTTCTTCCGCTGGGAGTTCAACTCCTGCGAGGTGATCGTCAAGGATGGAAAAGCCCACCCGATCGACTACGCGAACGCCTCGCCGGACATGGCGCTCGTCAGCCTCCACTACTACTTCCCCTGGGCGATCCAGGCACTGGCTGCCTGGTGTCTCTTCTGCACGGCGACCGACCGGAAGGTCGGCGTCTACCAGCCGACGCGCGACTACTTCGCGATCGGCGACAGCGACGTGCCCTACCGCGAGAAGCTTCAGCGCTACCGGGCGCTGACCGACGAGTACTTCCAGACCGAGGCGTTCGAAGAGTTCCGCGCCGAGGCGGTACCGCACCTCGAGGAGACCATGGTCGAGTACGTCGAGAGCCCGGAGTTCGACGAGCTGATCGTGGAGGTGATCCGGACCGAAGAGCCCGAGGAGAAGCAGGAGCGCCTGATCGAGCGCTCACGTTCAGCGATGGCGGCCTGGGCGGGCGACCGGCGTGCGGCGCGCGTTTAGCGTCAGCCGGAGGAACCGCGTGAGCGACGCGAAACCCCAGAGCTCCCCGCGCCTCTACGTTCGGCAGCGGGAGACCGCGCTGCTCTCAGCCCTCGCGGTCGCCCTGCTCCTTATTTCTGCGGTCGCTTTCGACGGACTCGCCAACCTCGTCTCCGGGCTTCTCATTGTCGTGGCCTTTCTCGCCGCCGGGCGGATTGCCGCGGTGCGAGGTGGGAGAACTCGATAACGTCGAGTTCGAGCCGTATGTGTGTGTTAATCTGTGGCCATAAGAGTGCACATAACTCTCAGGGACGATCTCGTGCGCGAGCTCGACCGGCGTGTCGGGGCTCGACGCCGCAGCGCCTACATCGCGCGTGCCGTCGAACAGGCGCTCGATGACGATCATCGGTGGGAGCTGCTCGACTCCGCGCTCGGGACGATCGCGGACGCCGGTCACGAGTGGGACGAGGACGCCGGCGGCTGGGTTCGTGAGCAGCGCCGCGCCGATGCGCGCCGCGTCGGGTAGTTGGCGGCGGTTGTCCTCGACACGACCGTCCTGATCGACCTGCTCCGCGGTCGGCCGGACGCGATGAGGCGGCTCGATGCGCTCCGCGCTTCAGGCGACGCTCCGTATGCGTGCGCGGTCAACGTCGAGGAGACCGTCCGCGGGCTCCGGCGGTCCGAGGACCGATCGGCCCGTGCGCTCTTCGCCGGCCTCCGCATCGCTCCGCTGGACGCCGCCGAGGGGTGGCAGGCAGGCGCGTGGCGACGCGAATTCGCCCGGCGCGGCCGGACGCTGACACAGGCGGATTGCCTCGTAGCCGCGGCGGCGCTCTCGCTCGGCGGCCGGCTCGCGACCGGAAATCCGAGGGACTTCCCGATGCGTGAGATCACCGTCGAGCACTGGCCCGTGGGCGCTTAGCGCGCGGCCGCCGGATCAGGGCATACCGGCCGGCACACCCTCGCGGCGGAGCTTGTCCTTCGCCCGCAGATAGCCCTCCTGGAGCTCGTTGAGCTCGACCTCGCGGGGCGGGAATCCGCGGGCCTGCGTCAGCAGCTTGTCCTCGAGCTCGCCGCCCTGCCACTGTGACGCCAGCCTGATCAGCGGGCTGAGCGCCGGAACCTTCGGCTTCGGCCGCGGTCGCCGAAGGGTGAGCAGCCCGCCGAGGTGGTTCGCCGCCGCCACGCGCGCCCCCATGTCCGGAATGGAGCCGTCCGCACGGCGGCAGAAGCGCAGCAGGATCGTCTTGATGATCGATGTGTGGTCGTAGAGCTCGCTCGAGACGGCGCCACGCGGGATCCAGGGCGACACGACGAGCGCGGGCACGCGCGGGCCGTAGGAGCGGAACGCCGGGCTCGAGTCCTTGGCCGCCGGCGGCGACACGTGGTCGAAGAAGCCGCCGTGCTCGTCGTAGGTGATAACGAGGAGCGTCTTCGGCCAGTTCGGGCTGCTCGAGAGCGCCGTATACAGCGCGAGCACGAGCTGCTGGCCGGCCTTGACGTCCGAGGGCGGGTGGTCGTCGTTCGACCCGGTGGGGCCGAGCAAATCGAAATCGACGAAGTTCGGGTCGATCCACGAGACGGCAGCAAGGTGCCCGTCCGCCGCATGCTCGAGGAAGCTCCTGCCGAGCGCGGCAGTTCGACGGTTGAAGTAGCGGAAGTTCCTCGCCGCGAGGCTGAACCGGTACCGCTCGTCCGACAGTCGCAGCGTCGCCACGTACTCGTGTGCGTACCAGCGCCAGGAGACCTTCGCCCGGTCTAGGTGGCGGACGAATGACGGCAACGCGTACAGCGGCCGGCTCCTGTTGTCCTTGCTGCCCGCCGCGCGTCCGCAGACGGCGTACAGCCGGTTCGGCCACGTCGCGCCGGGGACGGAGCAGAACCAGCGGTCGCAAACCGCATACTCGCGCGCCAGGTGGTCGTAGACCGGGAGGTCGGTGCCGTTGTAGTACCCCATCACCGTCCCGGGGTTCGGATCCCTCGGGTTGTGCTTCGCGTAGCTGGCGACGAAGCCGCCGTTTCCGTCCGCGAGCTGCTGCCTGACATCGGCACCGCCGTGGCCGGGGTCCTGGTCCTTGGTCAGCTTCGTGCTCGCCAGGTGATGGACGCGGTAGCGCTTCCCCGCGTGCGAGTTCGCCATCGTCGCCTCGAGCCCGTCGAGGGGCAAGCCCGCCTCGAGCCTCAGGTAGCCGAGCATGTGGTCGAACGACCGGTTCTCGAGCATCAGGACGACCACGTGGTCGATCCGCGAGAGGTTGTCGAC
Organism: Gaiellaceae bacterium; assembly: GCA_035943455.1. Lineage (GTDB taxonomy): Bacteria > Actinomycetota > Thermoleophilia > Gaiellales > Gaiellaceae > JACDAN01. Next base: position 3,744 of record DASZCE010000345.1, read on the forward strand.
GGAGGAGTCGAGTGCGGGCTTTGCGCGGCGCGGCGGCATCGCCGCGGCGGAGGCTACCGTCGGACTGCGACGGGGAGGTCGAACTCGACCGCCGGCACGCCCGTCTCGGAGGCGGGCGCCGAGAGGAACTCCCGTGGCGTGAACGACACGATCCACGCGACGACGTTCGTCGGCACCGTCTGCACGTTGTTGTTGTACGCCTGCACCGAGAGGTTGTACGCGTGCCGCGCGAGCGCGATCGCATCCTCGAGCTCGCGGAGGTCTTCGTGCAGCGCCTGGAAGCGCTCCTCCGCCTCGAGTTCGGGGTATGCCTCCGCGGTCGCGATCAGCCGTGCCAGGGCACCGCTCAGGACGTTCTCCGCATGCGCCTGGTCCTCCGGCGATTCCGCCGCGACAGCTTCGCTGCGCGCACGCGTCACGTCATCGAAGGTACCGCGCTCGTGCATCGCGTACGCCTCGACGACCTCTACGAGGTTCTGGACGAGGTCGTGCCGGCGCTTCAGCTGGACGTCGATGTCTGCCCAGACGGCGTCGGCTCGGTTGCGCAGCCGGACAAGCTTGTTGTACGTGACGATGGCCCAGAGGACGCTCGCCGCCAGCAGGCCGAGGAGCACCCACACCGCAAGATCGAGGGAGTCCATGCGCCCGGTATCGGCGACGCGCCGCTAACGCTTTACGAGCACGAGGTTGAAGACCGCGCGGGTCTGGGTCGCGCGCGGGTAGTGCTGGGTCACGAGCGTTCGGTACCCGCGGGCGCTGACGCGGATGTGGATGTGCGGCGGGCGCGACTGGTACGAAGGAGGCTTGTTGCTCTGAAACCGGTAGCCGCCGCGGCGCCCGGCGATCACCGTCGCGCGATGAGCGTCGTCGTACTCGCCCTGCGGGTTTGCGAGCCAGAACTCGATCCGGGCGCGCGGGATCGCGCGGCAGGTTCGCGCCGCCAAAACCCGCCCGGAGAGCACATAGCCCGTGCCGACCGTCGAGCGGAGGGGCGCTCCCGGCTCGTAGAACGGGCCGAGGGCATCAGGAGGCGTCGGACGGCATGTGGGCGCGGCGTGCGGGCTCGATGCGATCCCGAAGCCCAGCACGGCCAGGACGCCGAGCGCGACGAGGACGCGTGACATCGCCCAGCACGCTACCTGTCGGCGAGGGTGCCGAGATCACTGCCGACACCGACCGGCAGAAGTGGACGATCGGTTCCCCGCGCAGCGCCACGCTTTTCGGGGCCATCTCGTTGACGTCGACGCGGGCTCGCGCGCGCTGGAGCGGCCACGGCTCGTGCGCGACGACGGCGGTGATCAGCCGGCCGCGGCGCTCCGAGAAGAGGCGATAGCGCTCGACGAGGAAATGCTCGAGGGAGCCGGGTTCGGCCTTCCTGACCGGCCCGTCCGGCGCGTA
>DASZCE010000346.1:0-7483 GCA_035943455.1 Gaiellaceae bacterium
CGCGGCGTGCGCGCCCGCCCGCGAGAGCTCGAGCAGGTCGTCCACCGTCGGGCTGATCTCGGCGACCTGCGGCTCCTCCGGCCCGCCGCGGCCCATGGAGACGACGACGACGTCGTGGCTCTCGGCAAGGAGGCGGGCCGCGTACCCGGTGACCGCCGTCTTCCCCATTCGTTTCCCGGTTCCGATGACCGCGAGCGACGGCAGATCGAACGGCCCGAACTCGGGTGCGCGGAGCGAGAAGTCAGACCCTTCGTACGCGATCCCGTGCGCGAGGATCCGGCTCGCGAGGCGGAAGCGCTCACGCGGCCCGAGCACCGGCTCGTCCGAGAGATCGACCGCGACCTCAGGATCGAAGCGCGCGATCGCTTCCTCCAGCTCGTCGACCAGGGGGACGCCGTACTCGTCGCCGTCGCGCAGCTTCTCGGTACCGCCCACGAGCAGTGCGGCGACGACCTCGTGGGGCACGTCCCGCAGCGCGTCCCGAACCACAGGCGCATAGTGCTCCCCATCGATCAGCGCGAGGGCTCTCATGCCTCTGGCCGCCTTCGGCTCCCGCCCGGCGGAGCCGGCTGAGGCGTCGCTCGCGATGCCGACGGGAGGCCATGCCGGCTTTGCCGGCGTGGCCGTCTGCTCCGCCGAAGGCTGACGCCGCTGGCGGCAGGATGCTGCGCCCGCGGCGCTTGTCGTGACTCTGGGACGCGTAGCGTTTGCGCGCCGCGGGCTTGCCTCCTTTGCCAGCGTCGCCCCAGAGACATGAGCAAGCTCACCGAGTCGTCACCTCCGTCTCGATTCGGCCCGTGTACTTCTCGAACGCCCGTGTGTCCAGCGAGAACTGGATGATCTTCTCCTGCCCATGGAAGGGGTACTTCCGCCAGACGTCGACGTGGCTGCCGGCGACCTCGACGACGTTGTAGCAGGGCCTCGTGTTGCCTCGAAGGCGCATCGACGAGACCGTCCCGGTGTTGACGACGAACATCTCCTCCAGCTTCCAGGCGTAGGGCACATGCTTGTGTCCCGAGAGCACGAGATCGACACCCGCCCGCTGCAGACACTCGATGACGTCGCCGGCGTCGTACACGACGTTGCGCTCGCGACCTGTGCCCGGAACGGGCAACAGGTGGTGGTGCATGACGAAGATCCGCAAGTCCGCAGGAACAGAGAACTGCTCCTCGATCCACGAATAGCGGCCGCGGCCGATCTGCCCGTGATCGAGGTCGGGCTCGCTGGAGTCGACGGCGACGACTGAGACGCCGTCCACGTGCGTGACCGTGTGACGGTCGCCGAAGAGCGCCTCGAAATGGATGAAGCCGACGTTCCGCGAGTCGTGGTTGCCCGGCACGACCACGAGCCGTTCGCACGCGAGCTTGTCGAGGTACTCACGCGCTTGGAGGAACTCGCCCTTGAACCCGAAGGTCGTCAAGTCACCGGAGCAGATCACGATGTCGGGCTCCAGCTCGTTGATCTCCGCGACCGCGCGGTCCATCAGGCTGGGCACGAAGTTCGGGTCACCGCAGTGGATGTCGGAGACGTGGGCGATCGTGAACGTCCGCCTGCTTCCGTCGCGACCCGCCATGCTCGAAGTGTAGGGAGCCGTCCGGGCCTCCCGGTACTCTCTGACTGGGTGGCGGGAAAAGTTCCTGATTTCCAGGCATATCAGGGCACGGGCGAACCGCGGTTCGCGAACGACGTCGAGCTCGAGTGCGCCAAGCTCCTGGACTACTACGGCATCCCCTGGGACTACGAGCCGCACACGTTCGTGCTCGAGGAGGACGGCGACGGCCGCGTCGTCGAGGCTTTCACCCCCGACTTCTTCCTGCCCGAGCAGAATCTCTACCTCGAGCTGACCGTCATGAAGCAGTCGCTCGTGACGAGGAAGAACCGGAAGCTCCGGAAGCTCCGCGAGCGGTATCCCCACGTCAACGCCAAGCTCTTCTACCGGCGCGATATCGAGCGCCTCGCCCGCCGATACAGGCTCGACCTCGCTTCCTAGCCGACAGCGACCAGGTCGGTGAGATCTACCTCTCCCGCGAGGAGATCGCGGCGAGGGTCGACGAGCTGGGGGCGCAGATCGCCGCCGACTACGGGGGACTGGAGCCCATCCTCGTCGGCTCGCTCAAGACCGCGGTGGTTTTCGTCGCCGACCTCTCGCGAGCGATTCCGATCGTGCACAACCTCGATTTCATCGCCCTCGCCGGCTACGAGGCAAACGGTGGGGGCGGGCGGCAGGTGCGCCTGCTCAAGGACCTGGAGCTGAGCATCAACGGGCGTCACGTCCTGCTCGTGGAAGACATCATCGACACCGGCCTGACCCTCAACTACGTCGCAAAGACGCTTCTCCTCCGCGAGCCCGAGTCGCTGGCGGCGGTGACGCTGCTCGACCGGCCCTACCGCCGGCTCGTCGAGGACATCCCGGTGCGCTACGTCGGCTTCACCGTGCCGGACGAGTTCTTCGTCGGCTACGGGTTCGACCTCGACGAGCGCTATCGAAACCTCCCGGACCTCCGGCTCCTCCGCTGAAACGACCGGCCGCCCCTGGGGGGACGGCCGGCGCCGTCGGGAGACGACATGCCGCAAGCAGAAGCGCGCGAAGCTTGCGGCTCGGAAACTATAAAGGCCCGGCTTTAAAGGTGGGTGATTTTTCTTCCATCGCCGGCGGGGTCGCTCGAAGCCGTGAAGCTGTGAGGCTCTAGAGGTACCCCAGTGGGTCGACCGGCGAGCCGTTGACCCGTACCTCGAAGTGGAGGTGGGGCCCATAACAATGGCCCGTGCAGCCGACGTAGCCAATGATCTGCCCCTGCGAGACCGGTCCACCTCCCACGGCGAAGCTCGACTGGTGCGCGTAGGCCGTCGCCAGGCCGCCACCGTGGTCGATGATGATCAAGTTCCCATAGCCGCCCATCCAGCCGGCGTAGATCACGGTCCCGGATGCCGACGCTGCGATCGGCGCGCCGTAGCCGGCGGCGATGTCGATGCCCTCGTGCATCCGGCCCCACCGCCACCCGAACGCGCTCACGACAGGGCCGCTGACGGGCCAGATCAGACCACTCGCCGAAGGCGTCGAGTCGGGCGAGCTCGAATACGTGACCGTCGCCTGAGCAGACCGGATCTGCGCCGCCAGATTTGCGCTCTGCGCCTGAAGGGCGGCCGCCTCGCTCGCGAAGTGCTTGGCGTCGGCGCGCACGTCGACGAGGCTGGCTCGGCGCGTGCTCCGGGCCGCCGACAGCCCGCGTTGACGCGCGATCAGCTGGTTCTTGAGTGACCGCTGCTGCTCGGTGCGGACCCTGACGACGCGCGTCGCGGCGGCGACACGGGCCTTCGTCACACCGGTTCGCGCTCGCAGGTCACGCATGTGGTCACGAGCCCCCTCGACGTGCCTGACGATCCCGCGATCCTGCGCTGCGATCGAGTTGATGTAGTCGAGCTGCTCGAGGATGTCGCTGAAGCTCCGGGCCTCGAGGAGCACGTCGAGGGTCGACGGCTCCCCGCCTTCGTACACGGCGACCAAACGAGCGCTCAGGCGTTCGAGCGCGATCTCGTACTGCTTCCGGAGGTAGCTGAGCCGCTCGGACTGAAGCTCAAAGAGTGCGGTGAGGCGGTCGAGCTTGCGCTGGTGGAGGGCGAGATCCTGCTCGAGGACGGCCAGCCGGGAAGAGACGTCGCCGACCTCGGACTCGAGCGCGCGGATTCGATCGGTGACCGTCGCGATCTCCGCGCTCAGCGACGCTTCCCGCTCGCGGGCCTGGGCGAGCTTGGACTCCAGTCCGGCGATGCGGTCGTCGATGTGCTGCTTGCGGTCGTAGAGGCCGCCCGACGCCGGAGCCGCGACGACGAGGAGGAGGACGAGGCTGCAGACGGTTCGTCGAGCCATAGGACCGAATTCGGGGACCGGGAAGACGTCCCTCCCGGCCGGTTGGAGCGGGATGCTAACGATCCGGTCGGCCGGATGGCGGCGAATGCGCGGAAAATTGCTGCTGGGGCGGCTCTTCTGCCGCCCGCCCTGGCAACGATCCTCCGTTCGCGAGCGTGTGGGCCGCGCGCCGCCGGAGCGGCTGGACGAGCGCGCGATAGTCGTCGTCGGTGATCTTCCCCGTCCGGTGGTCGAACTCGAGCTCCCGGAGCTCCGCTAGCGCCCGGTCGCGCTCCTCCGCCGCGGCGAGCATCTCCTCAGCAGGCTCCTCGGCGCGCGGCGGCTCGTGGGCACGAAGAAACGGCACGGCGACGAAGACGACGACGGCCGCAGCCAGCAGCGCGGCCAGGATCAGCTCGGTCATGCGCTTGCGAGAGCCTCGCCGCGCCCGTACCGCAGAGCGAGCCGCCGCTGCTCGCGTGCATCCGGCCACAGCGCGATCGACGAGCCGCCCAGGAAAACGAAGCCGGCGAGCCAGATCACGTTGACGAGCGGCTTGACCAGCACCTTGAGAAAGACACCGTCGGGACGGATCTGCTCGGCGATGAGGAACAGGTCCTCCCCGTTCAGGCGGTCGGACCGGATCGCGGCCTCGTTCGAGATCTGCTGCTCGGCCAGGTACTGGTTCTTGCCCGGCCGCATCGTCCCGAGGTGCGCGCCGCCTCGCGCCACGTCGACGAGCGCGCGAACCTCGACGGCGTTCGCTCCACGCTCCCGCGTGGCGCCGCGGTAGGTGAGGTCGTAGTCGCCGACGGTCATGGTCTCGCCGCGGGTGAGCCGCCTCTCCCGGACCGTGTCGTACGCGCTCGAGCCGACCACACCGATGGCCAGGAGCACGATCGCCGCGTGGACGACGTAGCCGCCGTAGCGGCGGCGGTTCCGACCGACGAGCTGCGCGAACGCGCCCGGCCACGATCCGCCGGCCAACGCGCGCCGTGCGCGGGTTCCCCGCACGAACTCGAGCGCGATCGATGCGAGCACGAACGCGGAAAAGGTGTAACCGACGAGCCCTGGGATCGACGAGCCGGCGCCGAGCGCGAGCAGCGCGAGCCCGGTGGCGATCGCGACACCGAGCGGCCAGGCGAATGTACGGCCAAGCCCGCGGAGCGAGGCGCGGCGCCAGGCGATCAGCGGCCCGATTCCCATCAGGAGAAGCAGTGGCAGCCCGAACGTCTTGAGGAAGAAGTTGTAGTACGGCGGCCCCACCGTGACGGGTTCGCCGCGGACAGCCTCGGTGAGGATCGGGTACGCGACGCCCCAAAGGATCGTCAGGCAGAAGGCGACCAGGAGCAGGTTGTTGTAGAGGAACGTCGCCTCCCGCGAGACGGGCGACTCGAGCCTGGTCTTCGCCCGCAGCAGCGGGAGGCGCGAGACGATCAGCACCGTCGAGCCCACGACCACCACGCCGATGAAGCCTAGGAACCAGGCGCCGATCGAGCTCTCGGTGAACGAATGGATCGAGCTCAGGATCCCGGAGCGCGTCAGGAACGTCCCCAGCAGCGCCAGCGCAAACGCACCGGCGACGAGCACGACGTTCCAGATCTTCAGCATGCCGCGCTTCTCCTGGATCATCACCGAGTGGAGGAATGCGGTTGCCGCGAGCCACGGCATCAGCGCCGCGTTCTCGACGGGGTCCCAGGCGAAGTAACCGCCCCACCCCACCTCGACGTAGGCCCAGTGCGCTCCGAGCAGCTGGCCGAAGCCGAGGAATGTCCACGCGACGAGGGTCCAGCGGCGGGTGACGACCAACCAGAGTTCGTCGGCGCGCCGGGCCAGGAGAGCGCCCATCGCGAATGCGAACGGGATCGTCAGCCCGACGAAGCCGAGGTAGAGGAACGGCGGGTGCGCGAGCATGTAGGGGTTCTGGAGGCTCGGGTTGAGCCCGAGGCCGTCGGCCGGCGGCGACTGGGTCGCGAAGGGGCTCGAGACTGCGACGAGGAGGAACGAGAAGAAGAGGATGACCCCGCCGAGAACCGGGACCGTCCATACCAGCAGGCTCCGGGCGGAGCGGCGGGCGAGGAGCACCGCCACGGAAGCGAAGCCGGTCAGGACGAGAAGCCAGAGGAGGAGCGAGCCCTCCTGGCCGCCCCAGAAGGCCGAGAACTGGTAGGGGCGCGGGAGCTCGCGGCTCGTGTGCTGCCAGACGTAGACGAAGCCGAAGTCGTTGCGCAGAAGCGCTGCGAGCAGGACGCCGGACGCTGCGAGCGCTGCGATGAAGGACGCGAGGATCGCGTTCTCGGCCGACTCGCCCAGCCGCCGGCGTTGCGTCTTCGCGGCGAGAACCCCGGCGGCGACGGCGTAGACGGCGAGCCCGAGGCAGACGATGAGCGCGGCGCGCCCCAGCTCAGGCATGTGCCGGCATCAGGTCTTCTTTTCGGCGACGTACTTCGACGGGCACTTCGTGACGAGCGTGCCCGGCGTGGCGACGAAGGTGCCGTTTCGCAGCCGGCCCTTCAGCGAGATGTCCCGGCCGGACTTGAACAGGTCCGGTACCGAGCCACGGTAGACCACCGGGACCGACTCCGTGCCCTCGACATCGCGGAGCCGGAAGCGGAGGCCGTCTCCTCGGGCGTCGCCGGAGACGCGCCCGACGACCTTGCCTACGAGCGCCACCTCGCCCGTCCGACCCTTGAGCTCGCTCGGACGCAACTGCGGCGTCCCGCCCGCGATCGACGTGTAGACGAGGAAGACCGCGAGCATCGCGGCGACCGCGAGGGCGATCACGAGGCGGGCTGGCGAGGCACGGCGCGCCACGCCAAAGAGTCTAGCCCTGGTGTCCTAGGGGGCTAGGAGGCCTCTCGGCTTGGTGCTGGGCGGCGCCCGGGGATCCGGTAGCCGTGGTCCTCGCAGAGCGCCCCGGGTTGATCCTCGGTGAGGGCGTCGCAGTAGCCCTTGCCGTAGGCCGCCCGCATGAAGGCGGCGACGATCTCGAGATTCCACTCGGAGACGTCGCCGGCTTCGCGCCAGAGGTCGGTGAGGCGGAGGTCGATGTCCAGCTCCAGCAGATCGATCCGGGATGGGCGCTTGGCCATGGGAACAGCGTACGAGTGGCATCGGACGGCCTAGGGACGGCCGGCGCAATTACCGTACGGCCTCGTGAGTGAGCTCCACTTCGGTCCTTCGCGCGTGCCGTCGCGAGAAAGCCCCGAAGCCGCGATCGCGATCCTCGAAGATCGCGGCTACACGGCCTGCGAGATCGACTTCGAGGGGAAGTTCTGGATGGACTACCCGTGGGCGGAGCGCTTCGGCGAGCTGGCGCGGGAACGCGACATCGTGCTCTCCGTCCACGCGCCGATTGCGGGCTTCATGGGGCATGTCGAGCGTGACAAGAAGCAGCGGATGGCGGTCGGCATGCTCGACCACTCCGCCGGCGTGGCGGTCGCGGCCGGCGCCGAAGTCGTCGTTTTCCACCCCGGCTTTCTGTTGGGCAGGGAGCGGGCGGACGCGATCGACTCGGTCGTCGAGCAGCTGGCCGAGCTGCGCGAGCGGCTCGTCGGGAAGGGCCGCGACGTGGACTTCGGTGTCGAGATCATGGGCCGCGTCCGGGCGCTAGGCACGGCCGACGACGTGTTCGAG
>DASZCE010000347.1:0-6327 GCA_035943455.1 Gaiellaceae bacterium
CGCTCGCCGTGCTCCACGTCGGCTGGCGCGGGTTGCTCGACGGAATCGTCGAGAACGGTGTCCGGTCCGTCGGTGACGGGCGTCTCGCCGCGGCGATCGGGCCGGGGATCGGCCCGTGCTGCTACGAGGTCCGGACGGACGTCGCCGACTCGTTCGAGGAAGCCTTCGGGAACGAGGTGGTGACCGACGGCCGCCTGGACCTCTGGCGCGCGACCGAGCTGGCGCTCTCGCGGGCCGGCGTCGACGAGGTCGAGCGTACCGATCTCTGCACGTTCTGCCATCCAGAGCTCTTCTTCTCGCATCGCCGCGATCGCGGCATGACGGGCCGCCAGGGCGTGATCGCCGCTGTCACCTGAGGAGGTCCGGGACCGCTACGAGCGGATCCGCGCCGAGGTGGGACCAGGCGTGACCGTCGTCGCGGCGACGAAGTACGTGTCCGCCGACGAGCTCGGCATTCTGGCCGAGGCCGGCGTGGAAGTGGTGGGCGAGAACCGCGCTCAAGAGCTGGAGGCGAAGCATGGGCGCCATGGAGATGCGTTCCGCTGGCACTTCATCGGCCACCTTCAGAGCCGCAAGGCGAAGACGGTCAATTCGATCTGCGAGCTCGTGCACTCGCTGGACTCGGAATCCGCGGCGAAACGGCTCGAGATCCCGGCGCTCGTACAGGTGAACCTGGCCGGCGAGGAGTCGAAGTCGGGCGTCGCCCCCGAGGAGCTCGAGGACTTCCTCGAACGCTGCGCGGCCGAGGTTCGCGGGCTTTCGACGATGCCACCGTTCACCCGGGAGGCCGAGAACTCCCGGCCGTACTTTCGGCGGCTCCGTGAGCTCGCCGCACGGTACGGCCTCGCTGAGCTCTCGATGGGCACGAGCCAGGACTACCGAGTGGCCGCCGAAGAGGGCGCGACCTACATTCGCGTCGGCAGCACGCTCTACGGCCGCGAAGCTGGCTAAGATCCCCTGCTCCATGGGGTTTTCGGACGTGTGGAACCGGACGCTCGTCTACTTCGGAATCGCCGAGGAGGACGAGGAGGACTGGGACGAGGACGGTTACGTAACGAACGAGGAGCTCGAGCGGACGTACTCCGAGCGGCCGAATGTCCGCCGTCTCTCGACCCGGCGCCGCACCAATCGCGACTTCGACGACTGGACCGACCCTGATCCAGAGCCCGCGCGAACGTCGGCGTCGCGGCCGCGCCGGCCCGAGCTCGCATCGGTGCCCGCGCAGCCGAGCGCGGCCGTTCGCGTCCACCTCGTCGTGCCGCGGAGCTTCAACGACGCTCAGACGATCGCCGACCGTTTCAAGGACTACACGCCCGTGATCCTCAACCTCCAGGGCGTCGACTCGGAGCTCTCGAAGCGTCTGATCGACTTCGCCAGCGGCCTGACCTATGCCCTTGACGGCGGCATGCAGCGAATCGCGGACAAGGTGTTCCTGCTGACGCCGGCCAACGTCGAGGTCTCGGCGGAGCAGCGTGCCCAGCTTCTCGAGCGCGGCGGTTTCTTCAACCAGGCCTAACGCCCTTCGGCCGCCGGCGTGCCCTGTTCGAGGGCCCGGTGGAAGGCAGCGTACTGCCCCGCCTTGCCGACGGTCACGAGGGTGTCCCCCTGCTGGATGACGTCGCCCGGCTGTGCGCCCGAGACGGGCTCCGGCTCGCGGAGAATCGCGATGATCGTGATTCCGGTCGTCGCGCGAAGCGCGGCCTCCGCGAGCGTCTTGCCGATCAGTGGGCTGGAGTCCGGCACAGGCACCCATTCGATCTGGAGCTCGCCGAGCGCCATCTCGAGCTCCTCCACCAGCTTCGGGCGCTGGTACGCGCCACCGAGCACGGCGCCGAGCTGGCGTGCCTCGTCGTCGTCGAGGACGATGACCGCCCTTGGCTCGTCGTCGTCCGGGCGCCGGAACCAGTACAGCTCGCGCTTGCCGTCGTTGTGGAGGATCAAGGAGATCCGGCCGCCGGAGTCGAGCCGGTAGCCGTACTTGACGCCGATGCCCGGCAGGCGAGTCTCCCGAAACTCGGTCGGCATCGATCTACCTCCCTTCCGCGAGTGTAGGGGCTGGGAACAATCGGTGGCCGAGCATCTTCGACTCCTTCATGAGGACGACGCCGAGCGTCGCCGTGATCAGTACGTAGAGGCCCGCAAAGGCGACGAGCTCCGCCTGCTGCGGCCCGGGGATCGCAGGGTTCTCGGTTGCGAGCTGGGCGAGGATGACGGTGAACTCGCCGTGAGCGATCAGCGCCACGCCGGCGTTGAAGCTCTGGCGTTGCGTGAACCCCCCGACACGGCCGGCAAGCAGCGTACCGCCGATCTTTCCGGCGAGCGTGACGGCAACTGCTGCCGCGACGATCCAGCCGACGTCGCCGATCGCGGCGACGTCGATCGAGAGGCCGAACACGAAGAAGAACAGCGCGGCGAAGACGTCGCGGAAGCTGAAGAAGCGCTCCTCGATCTCCTCACGCACGGAGGTCTCGGAGAGCACGACGCCGGCCATCAGGGCGCCGATCGCCTCGGAGAGGCCGAGCTCCTGGGCGATCGCGCTCGCACCCACCACGAACCCCACGATCGCGAGCAGGAAGAGCTCGTGCGGCAGCCAGTCGAGGAAACGGTCGATCGGCCCCGAGAGCCATCGCGAGGCCGCGAGCGTCGCCGTGACGAAGCCCACCGCCTTCGCGACGATCGTGAGCGTCTCCCCGACCTCGCCGCCGCCGCCCGCGGCGAAGCCGAGCACGAGCGCGAGCACAAGATCCTCGGCGACGAGGATGGCGAGGGCGAGATCGGTCTCGTCGTCCGCGAGCCGCCTGAAGTCGATCAGACCTTTCACGGTGATTGCGCTCGAGGAGACGTAGATCGCGGCCGCAACGATCAGGGCGGCGAAATGGAAACCGAATGCCGCCACTCCCACCAGCAGGCCGAGCCCGGCGTTGACGGCGACGTCGATCGCGCCGCCGAGGACAGCGTGACGGCCGCTGCGAGTCAAGCGGTCGAGCGTGAACTCGAGGCCAAGGAAGAAGAGCAGGAAGACGAGGCCGAGCTCGGCGACGAAGTCCGTGACCTCCGACGGCTCGATCAGCGCCAGCTGCTTCGGGTCGTTGGGCCCGAGGAGCAGTCCGGCGAAGAGGTAGGCCGGGATCGCAGAGAGTCCGAACCGACTCGTCAAGAGCCCGAGTCCTCCGAGGAGCGTCAGGGTAACGGCGAGCTCCGCGAGCGTCATCAGCAGGCTAGTGCCCGTACGGGCAATACACGCCTGCTTCTCGCCCGCGATCGCGCGGCGCCAGAGCAGACCCTCCTACTCGCCAGGGCTGCCTAGCCTTGGTTCGTCGGCGTGCGCACGCTGGGTTGCGGCGGTCGGGCCGGCAAGGCCCATACGACCTCTCCTGGTCGGCGCCGACGAGTCGGCGCCTTCGACTGGCGACCGAGAAGCGGGGCGGCTGCACGGGCACGGTCGAGTCTACGGGCGCAGGGGAAGCGCGAAAAACCCCGAAAATGGCGGCGTGAGCGGATTCGCATCCTCGATCCTGCTCGCCGACTGGGTCTCGTCGGTTCAGAACTTCGTGCAGGTGTTCACGCTCGTCTACTTCCTCCTGATCTTCGTCTACATCCTGATGTCCTGGATTCGCCTGCCGTACTCGATCTGGCTGAACCGAATCCAGCGCTTCCTCTATGACGTCTGCGAGCCGTACCTGCGCATCTTTCGTCGGATCCTCCCGCCGTTCGGGCCGCTCGACCTCTCGCCGATGGTTGCGATCCTTGTCCTCTGGATCGCGTCGCAGGTGGTCGTCAGCGTGCTCGATCGCTTCCACTAGAGGCGGTGTGAAATGGGCATGACGCCGGTCGAGATTCGCCACGTTCCCGTTGCACGCGGCTTCTTCGGCTACCGCCGCGGCGCGGTGGAGCGGCTGCTCGACGAGGTCGCTGACAGCTTCGAGGACGTCTGGCGCGAGCGCGCCGACTTCGCCGACCGGATCGAGCAGCTCGCGAGTGAGCTGCAGCGGCATCGCGAGCTCGAGAATCTGCTTCGCAAGACGCTTGTCTCAGCGGAGGCGGCTGCGCAGGAGCAGCGCGAGGGGGCGCGGCGGGAGGCCGAGCGGCTCGTCGCCGAGGCGCACGAAGAAGCCCGGCGGGTCACGTTTGCGGCGATGGCCGAGCGCGAACGGCTCCAGGCCGACGTCCGGCGTCTGCGCGAGCAGCTGCGCACGGCCCTCGCGAGCCTCGAAGAGCTGGACGGGGTTGGTGTCACAGCGGGCACTGCCTAGCGCGTCACGACCGGCGTGGACCCTAGAATCCCGTCCGTGGGAGGGCCCTCGACTCGTCTTCGCCTGCGCGTGATCCCCGGCTCCGGAAATCCGGGCGTGGGGGGGCGCTACGGCGTGGCGTGGAAGCTGCGGGTCGCGGCCGCGCCCGAGCGCGGGAAGGCGAACGAGGCGGCGCTCGAGCTCCTCTCACGGACGCTCGGCGTTGCGACCAGCGATCTCCGCCTCGTCGCGGGGCATGGAGCCCGCGACAAGACGGTCGAGGTCACGGGCCTCACCGCGGAAGAAGCAGAGCGGCGGCTCGTGCGATGAGCGCCGCCGTCGACGTCGAGCAGTTCCGGGAGCTTCTGATCGACAAGCGTCGCGCAGTCCTGGAGGCGCTCGAGTACCTCCACAAGGAGAATTCCGGCTCGCTCGCGGACGAGACCGGAGAGCTGGTCTCTGGGAGCGCCGACCAGCACATGGCCGATACCGCGACCGAGACGGTCGACCGGGAGATCGACTACACGCTGGAGGAGCACGATGGGCGGCTGCTCAAGGCGATCGACGAAGCGCTCGCCCGAATCGACGCCGGAACGTACGGCGTGTGTGTCAACTGCGGTGCCCAGATCGCGCCCGAACGTCTCGAGGCGATGCCCTGGGCGACTTTGTGTATCGATTGCAAGCGGAGAGAAGAGCGGTAGGGGAGAGCACCCGGCCCGCGAGCGAGATCCGGGTCGGGTCGGCGACCAACGGCGTCGTCCCGCAGTGGGGCGGCGGGCGTTCGCTTGCCGCGGGCCTCCGACAATGGTTCGGCCTGGCCGCGGTCGCCGGCGCGGCGGTCGCCGCGGACCAGGCGACGAAGGCGATCGTCTCGGCGTCGCTCTCGCTGGGTGAGTCGATCGACGTCGTCGGGCCGCTCTCGATCCACCACGTTCAGAACTCCGGCATTGCCTTTGGCCTGTTTCCGACGGCGACGGCGGGCGTGATCGTCCTGACGGGCGTCGCTGTCGCCTGGATGCTCGTCTTCTTCGCACGCTCGGGGGGACGCCATCCGATCCTTCCCGTTGCACTCGGCCTCCTTCTCGGCGGGAGCCTCTCCAACCTGGTCGACCGTATTCGTCTCGGGCACGTCGTCGACTTCCTCGACTTCCGGTTTTGGCCGGCGTTCAACCTCGCCGACTCCTTCATCGTCGCCGGCGTCGCCGTGCTGATCGGGGCACTCCTGCTCGCCGACCGGGAGCCGCGCCGTGCCCGGACGATCCAGATTCCGGGTACGCGTCCCTGAGACGGCGGCGGGCGTCCGCCTCGACCGCTTCCTCGCCGGGCTGCCTGAGGTCGGCTCCCGCGCTGCCGCCGAGCGGATCGTGGCCGCGAAGGGAGCTCTCGTCGACGGCGCCCCCGCGGACAAGAGCCTGCGGCTACGGGGCGGGGAGGAGATCGAGCTCGAGGCACCCGAGGAGCCCGGGCCGCTGCAGGCCGAAAACGTCGGGCTACGGATCGCCTACGAAGACGATGACCTGTTGGTCGTCGACAAGCCGGCCGGCGTCGTCGTGCACCCGGCTGCGGGGCACGGGACCGGCACACTCGTCCACGGGTTGCTCGGTCACGGCGCCGCCGGCGGCGAGGAAGGCCGGCCGGGCATCGTCCACCGGCTCGACCGCGACACGTCGGGCCTGCTCGTCGTCGCCCGCTCGCCCGAGGCGCACGAGCGGTTGAAGCGCCTCGTTCAGAGGCACGAGCTTCAACGCGAGTATCTGGCGCTCGTCCGCGGCCGGCCGCGCTCCCGCACCGGACGCATCGAGGCTCCGATCGGCCGCGACCGGCGGGATCCGACGAGGCAGTCTCTCGACACCGACCGGCCTCGCGAAGCGGTCACGCATTTCGAGCTGGAGGAGCTGGTTGAGCAACAGGCGCTGCTGCGTGTGCGGCTCCAGACTGGTCGGACCCACCAGATCCGGGTGCACCTCGCTGCAATCGGCCTGCCGGTGGTGGGCGATCCGGTGTACGGGGTGCCCGACCCGGCGCTCGGCCGTCAGTTCCTCCACGCGACCAGGCTCGCCTTCACCCATCCCTTCACCGGCGACCGGGTCGAGGT
>DASZCE010000348.1:0-1989 GCA_035943455.1 Gaiellaceae bacterium
CGCTGATGATGGCGGTCTGGAAGATGGGGCCGGCGCTCGCCGCCGGCAACGTCCAGATCCTCAAGCCCGCGGAGCAGACGCCGCTGACGACACTTCGCTTTGTCGAGCTGGCGCAGGAGGTGCTCCCGCCGGGCGTGCTGAACGTCGTCACGGGCGACGGCGTCCCGGTCGGCGACGCGCTCGTGCGCCACCCCGACATCCGGCTCGTGTCGCTGACCGGTGACGTCGAGACGGGCATGCTGATCGCGCGCAACGCGAGCGACACGCTCAAGCGCGTCCACCTCGAGCTCGGCGGCAAGGCGCCGATGATCGTCTTCGACGACGCCGACCCGACGCAGGTCGCCGACGCGATCAAGATCGGCGGGTACTGGAACTCGGGCCAAGACTGCACCGCCGCCTCCCGCGTGGTGGCGGGCCCGAAGATCTACGACAAGCTCCTCGACGAGCTCGTGCCGGTCGTCGAGTCGATGCACGTCGGCGATCCGGCCGAGGGCGAGGAGATCGAGATGGGACCGGTGATCTCGAAGGAGCAGCAGGACCGCGTGCTCGGTTTCCTCGACCGCGCGAAGGGCGCGAAGGTCCTCACCGGCGGCGGCACGAACGGCGACCGCGGCTTCTTCGTCAAGCCCACGGTGGTCGTCGACGTCGACCAGGCGGACGAGATCGTGCAGCGCGAGGTCTTCGGCCCGGTGGTCACAGTTCAGCGCTTCGCCGACGACGACCAGGCGATCGCCTGGGCGAACGACGTGCCCTACGGGCTCGCAGCGTCCGTCTTCACCCGCGACATCGGCCGTGCGCTGAATGCCTCCCGCAAGCTCGAGTTCGGGACGGTCTGGATCAACGACCACATCCCGCTCGTCTCCGAGATGCCACACGGCGGCTTCAAGCAGTCCGGCTACGGCAAAGATCTCTCGGTTTACTCGCTGGAGGACTACACACAGGTCAAGCACGTGATGGCCAAGCTGGATTGACCCTGGCCGTCGCAGACCGGGGGGCTGCGGTCGAGCACCAGGTCGACGTCAGGCTCGACTCTGTCACCAAGCGGTTCGACGACGTCACGGCGGTGGACGGGCTCTCGCTCGAGATCCCGCACGGCGCCTTCTTCGCGCTCTTGGGACCTTCGGGCTGCGGCAAGACGACGACGCTGCGGATGATCGGCGGCTTCGAGGAGCCGGACGAAGGCACGATCCACCTCGGCGAGCGCGAGGTGACGGGCCTGCCGCCGCACAAGCGCAACGTCAACACCGTCTTTCAGAGCTACGCCCTTTTCCCGCACCTCTCGGTTTTCGAGAACGTGGCCTTCGGGCTCCGCCGCAAGGGCGTGAAGGGATCGCAGCTCCGTGGGAGGGTCGGCGAAGTCCTCGACATGGTCGACCTCGGCGGGATGGAGCAGCGCAAGCCGCGCCAGCTCTCGGGCGGCCAACAGCAGCGGGTCGCGCTCGCACGGGCGCTGGTCAACAACCCGCAGGTGCTCCTCCTAGACGAGCCGCTCGGCGCGCTCGATCTCAGGCTCCGGAAGCAGATGCAGCTGACGCTGAAGCGGATCCAGCACGAGCTCGGGATCACGTTCGTTCACGTCACGCACGACCAGGAAGAGGCGATGACGATGGCGGACGAGATCGCGGTGATGAACCGCGGGCGCATCGAGCAGCTCGGCCCGCCGGAGGAGCTCTACGAGCGACCGCGCACCAGCTTCGTCGCGCGCTTCCTCGGCGCTTCGAACCTGCTTGCCGGGACCGTCGAGGGCGACGCGGTTCGGCTGCCGAGCGGCGCCGTCGTGCGGATCGACGAGGGGCTGCCGGCGAGCGGCGCTCGTGTCGCCGTCGGCATCCGTCCCGAGAAGCTCCGCCTGCAGCGCTCACGCGACGGCGAGAACCGTCTCGGCGGAACTGTGACGGAGCGCTCGTACGTCGGTGTCGCCACGCAGTACCTCGTCGAAACCCCGGACGGAGTGGTAACCGTCTTCGTCCAGAACGCCCAGCCCTCGGC
>DASZCE010000349.1:0-3660 GCA_035943455.1 Gaiellaceae bacterium
CCAGAAGCGGTCGCGCGGCGTATCGGTGAACCGGCCCTCCAGGTCTTCCGCGGCCGCGAACGCCACCGAGTGGACGAGGAGATCGAGCGTTCCGTCGAACGTCTCGCCGGCCTGCGCGAACACGCGGCCAACATCCTCGTCCAACCGGACGTCACAGGACGTGATGAGCGGAGCGCCCACGGATTCCGCGAGCTCACGGACGTTTTTCTCCAGACGCTCGCCCTGGAAGGTAAATCCGAGCTGCGCACCCTCGTCCGCGAGCCTCCGCGCGATTGCCCAGCCGATCGAACGGCGGTTCGCCACGCCCAGGACCAGGCCTTTCTTGCCCTCGAACCTCCCTGCCACGAAGCGATCCTATTTCCTGGCTACTCTTTCGGTGTTGCGCCGCTTCCCCGTGTTCATCGCGCTGATCGCGGCGCTCGTCCTAACTGCGTCCGCTTCCGCTGCGCTCCAGCCGATCAACAGAGATTTCGGCGAGCGGACGATCCCCCGCGTGCGTCCCGGCACGATCGACGTGCCGCCGACGCGCGGTCGTAGCCGCGTCCGCGTCATCGTCGGCCTCTCGCTTCCGCCCCTCGCTTTGGAGAAGGGTCCCGGCCTCTTCGGGTCACTCTCGTCGAGCCGCCTGGACGTCAATAGCCGCTCCTCCCGTGCCTACCTCGCCAGGATCGAGGCCGCCCAGGTCGCCGCGGTGCGCGCGATCCGTGCGGCGATCCCCTCGGCACGGGTGACCCGTCGTTTCCAGGTCGTCCTGAACGGGATCACCGTCGAGCTGCCGGCCGAACGGCTTCCGCGCCTCAGTGCCCTGCCGTTCGTGACCGAGGTCTTCCCGAGCCTTCAATACAGGCTCGCGCTCAATCGGAGTCCGAGCTTGATCGCCGCACCAGCCTTTACGGCGGCGACGGGTATCACCGGCGCCGGGATCAAGATCGGGATCGTCGATGACGGCGTCGACCAGCAGAACCCGTTCTTCAACCCGGCGGGCTACGCCTACCCGCCCGGCTTTCCCAAGGGCCAGCGCTCCTTCACCACCGCGAAGGTGATCGCCGCGAGAGGCTATCCGGGACCAGGCTCCGGCCCGCGCGGCCGGCTTCCGCTGGATCGGCTCGTGTCGTTCCACGGCACGCACGTCGCCGGCATCGCCGCCGGGAACAGTGGCACCACCTCCCCCGGCGGGCGCGACCATCCGCCGACGGCGGGGCTGTCGGGAATCGCGCCGCAGGCCTGGATCGCAAACTACCGCGTCTTCAACATCCCGAGCCCCATCGGGCACCTCGCGAACACGCCTGAGATCGTCGCCGCCTTCGAAGCCGCCGTACGCGACGGCATGGACGTGATCAACTTCTCCGGCGGCGGGCCGGCGACGGAGCCTCGAACGGATGCCCTCATCCGAACGGTGGCGAATACAGCCAACGCGGGCGTCGTTCCCGTGATCTCGGCCGGGAACGACCGTGACGAGTTCGGTCTCGGCACGGCCGGGTCACCCGGGACGGCGCCGGAGGCGATCACCGTTGCGGCGACGAGCAACTCGCACGTCTATGCGCCGGTGCTCGCAGTCCGAGACGCCGCTGCGCCGGCAACGGTGAAGCAGATTCCCTTCGAGGCGCCCGGGGGAACCGTCCCGTCGAGCTGGGGCACGTCTGACCGCACGCTCGTAGACGTGGCCTCGCTCGCCGGCACGAACGGCCAGCCGGTCGACTCACGCGTCTGCGGGATCGGACGAGACCCCAACGCCGGACGGAACCCGCTCCCGCGCGGGTCGCTTGCGGGTGCGATCGCGCTGATCAGCCGCGGGCGCTGCACATTTGTTTCCAAGGTCATCCGTCTGCTCCAGGCGGGCGCGTCCGGCGTCGTGATCATCGACAACCGGGAGGGCGAGGCCAATCCGATCCCGCTGCAGCTGCCGATTCCCGCGGGAATGATCCCGAACCTCGACGGCGGCAACTTGCGGTCGTATCTCGCGACCCACGGGGGACGAGCGGCAATCCGCGTGGGGCCGGGCGTGAGCGAGATCCTGACCGGGCGGAGTGCCATCATCACGAGCTTCTCGAGCGCGGGTCCCGCGCCCTTCGGTCACATCCTGAAGCCCGATGTAGCGGCCCCGGGCGGCGAGATCCTCTCCGCCTCGCTGCCGAACTTCACCGGCGGCGCGCGCTTCGTCTCGATCGACGGGACGAGCATGTCGTCTCCGCACGTGGCAGGCGCCGCTGCGCTCCTGCGGCAGCGGCACCGCGACTGGAGCGTGCGACAGCTCAAGTCGGCGCTGATGTCGACGGCGGGACCGGCGTGGGGCAACACGGCTCGAACGCAGGAGGCCTCGGTCTTGCTGGAGGGCGCCGGCTTCATCAACATCCTGGCCGCCGACGACCCGAAGGTGTTCACGGAGCCGTCTTCGCTGTCGTTCGGCGACGTCCAGCTCGGCACCGGAACCGTCTCGAAGCAGCTCCTGCTCACCGTGCGTGACGCAGGCGGTGGCGCGGGTGCCTGGACGGTCGAGCTGCGGCCGCAGACGGCGAGCCCGGGCATCGTGATCGACGTGCCGCCACTCGTGACGATCGGGCCGGGCAGCATGGCGAGCATTCCGGTCACGGTCATCGGCGGGCCAAGCGCGGGCGCGGGCGACAACGTCGGTTACCTCGTGCTTCGCCGTGGAGCCGTGACCAGGCGCGTCCCCTACGCGGCGTTCGCCGTCCGTCCCGCGCTTTTGTCGGCGAAGGTCGGACGACTTCGTCGCGTCCAGCGTGGAAGCACCCGCAGGGGCCGGTCGCTGACCGACGTGTACCGGTTTCCCACGTCGCCTTTCGGCCACGCCCCGGACTACGGCGTTGGCCCGCCGATGCAAGAGGACGGTGCCGAGCGCCTTTTCGAGATCCGGCTCCGCAAGCGCGTGATGAACTTCGGCGTCGCTGTGGTCACGTCCTCGGCTGGGGCGCGGATCGACCCCTTCGTGCTCGGCGCCAAGGACGAGAACACCGTCCAAGGCCACGTCGGCACTCCGACCAACATCAACAGCATCACCGGCGGCTACCGGCTCCCGATCGGCGCCGCAGGTGCACAGTTCGCGCTCCCCGGCCGGTACTACGTCTCGGTCGATTCCGGCCGAGACCAGTTCACGGGGCGAAGGCACGCGGGTACGTGGCGGCTGCGTTCGTGGACGAACGACCTTCGCCGGCCGTCGATCCGGGTTCTCACGAAGCGCATCTCGGCGGGGCGGCCGACGATCGCTCTGCAGGTCCTCGACCGTGGCTCCGGCGTCGATCCCTTCTCGCTTGTGTTCGGCTATCGGCGGGTGGTCGTCGGAGCCGCCGCGTACGACCCCTTCACCGGGGTGGCGATCTTCCCGCTTCCGCAGGCAGCCCCGCGAATCGGAGTGGGACGCCTGCGGGCCGCGTTCCTCGCCTCCGACTACCAAGAGGCCAAGAACGCGAACTCGTACGGCGGCGACATCCTGCCGAACACGCGCGTCATCCGGCCCGCGCTTCGCGTCGTTCGCGGAGCGACGATCACGTGGCTGACGCCACTCGCGCGCCGCTGCGCCGCGGCGAGGGTCGAGCTGCTCGTCTCCGCAGGCGCCACGAGGCGGATCCGAGCGGTTCGCTTCTACGACGGCGCCCGCCGGCTCCGCGTCGTCAGGCGAGGCGTCGCCGGACTGTATGCGAC
>DASZCE010000350.1:0-1801 GCA_035943455.1 Gaiellaceae bacterium
CGACGATCAGCCCCGTCATCGCCAGCTGGGCCATCACCGCGACGCCGACGCCGAACAGCCCCTCCAGCTCGTACGCGGCGACGATCGCCGTCGCGATCACGACGACGGGCGCCGCAGTCGCCTGCATCCCGACGGCGAGGCCTTCGATGATGTTCGTGGCGTGACCGGTGAGCGAGGCCCGCGAGATGCCCTTGACGGGCGGCCAGCGGGTGCCCGTATAGAACTCCGTGATCGCGACGAGCAGGAAAGTCACGCCGAGCCCGATCAGCGTGCAGCCGTAGAGGTTCCAGAACGGGAAGCGATCGCTGTCGAACGACGCCGTGACCGGGATGAACGCGAGCGCGGAGAGGGCGGTCGAAACGGCAACGGCCTTGTAGAGCGCGCTCATGATCGAGCCGCGGCGGCCGATGCGCGCGAACATCGTCCCAATGACGGAGGCCAAGATCGCCGCGCCGCCGATCACGAGCGGGTACTCGACGATGTCGGTGGCCGGGAACCTGACCGCGCCGAGGAACATCACCGCCACGAGCGTGACCGCGTACGTCTCGAAGAGATCCGCCGCCATGCCGGCGCAGTCGCCGACGTTGTCGCCCACGTTGTCGGCGATGACGGCCGGGTTGCGAGGATCGTCCTCGGGAATGCCGGCCTCGACCTTGCCGACGAGGTCGGCGCCGACGTCCGCGGCCTTCGTGTAGATCCCCCCTCCGAGACGTGCGAAGACGGAGATCAGCGAGCCGCCGAAGGCGAGTCCGACGAGGTGCTCGGTCGCCTCCTTCGTGCTCTGGTCGAAGAACTTCGTGAGGACCCCGTAGTAACCCGCCACGCCGAGGAGCCCGAGGCCCACGACAAGCAGGCCGGTCACCGAACCGGCCGAGAAGGCCACGCGGAGCGCTGGCGCGACGCCGCGCTTCGCCGCCTCGGCCGTGCGCACGTTCGCCCTGACGGCGACGTTCATGCCGATGAACCCGGCGGCGGCCGACAGCACGGCCCCGATCAGGAACCCGAACGCCGTGCCCCAGCCAAGGTCGTTCCAAAAGCCGATCACGAGGAAGAGGACGGCTGCGACCCCAGCGATCGTCGTGTACTGGCGGCGCAGGTACGCCGACGCACCCTCTTGCACCGCGTGCGCGATCGCCTGCATCCGCTCGGTCCCGGGCGGGAGCCCGAGCAGCCAGACCGTGAGACCGACGCCGTACGCGATCGCTACGCCCGAGCAGACGAGCGCGATCAGCACGGGATTGTCAGCGAACAAATCCACCGCGGCGGCCTCAGAAGGCTTGCGCCGAGGTTCCCCCGGCGCCGCGGTTTTCTACCACACGGCGCTTGCCGGGTGAGGCTCGCTAGCGCCGCCGCCCGCGGCTGACCACGACCGCGACCTTGGCACCGCGGCGGAGCCGGAGCCCCGGGGCCGGGCGCTGACCGACGATCCGTCCGCGGCGGACGCGCCTCGAATAGGCGCGCGAGACGCGGCCCAGAGCGCAGCCGCGCTTTGTCAGGGTGCGCTTTGCAACCGCGATGGTCAGCCCGCGAAGCCGCGGAACCGTGCACGAAGGCGCGACGCCACGGATCACGAACGGCCCCAGGAAGGTGGCCTCGGTCCAGTTGCCCGCGTTGTCACGCGCCTTGATCCCGAACCACCAGCTCCCGGGAGCAAGCGTCGCGCTCACGGTGCGACTAACGGTCTCCTCGGCGTCCTTGGTCTGGTCGATCGTTACGAGCGGCTGGCGGCCCCAGGCGAACGAGTAGCCGTCGAGCCCGCTGACCGAGTCTCCCAGGGTGATCCAGTTGATCTCCACCGTGC
>DASZCE010000351.1:0-9568 GCA_035943455.1 Gaiellaceae bacterium
GGACATGGGACTCGAGTTCTCGCGGCCGTGGGAGCGCGTCGTCGATCTCTCGCGCGGACCCGAGTGGGCGACCTGGTTCGTCGGCGGCAAGCTCAACATCGCCTGGAACTGCGTCCACCGTTGGGCGGAACGGCGGCCCGATGCCCTCGCCGCCGTCTCGCTCGCCGAGGACGGCGGGCGGCGGGAGCTGACGTTCGCCGAGCTCTCACGCGAAGTGACGCGGTTGGCAGAGGCGCTCGTTGGCCTCGGGGTCGGCGAGGGGGATCGCGTCGCGATCTTCCTCCCGATGTCGCAGGAGGTTGCGATCGCCTCGCACGCCTGCGCGCACCTCGGGGCGATCCAGGTGCCGATCTTCTCCGGGTTCGCCGCGCCGGCCGTCGCCCAGCGTCTCCAGGCCTCGGAGGCAAAGGTCGCGATCACGACGCGCACCTCGGCGCGGCGAGGGCGCGAGGTGCCGATGTTGGACATCCTCGAGCAGGCGCGGGCCGAGGCGCCGTCGGTCGAGCACGTCGTCGTGGCGCCGTGGGACGAGCTCGTCGCCGACTGCCCCGGCGAGCTGCCGGCCGCTGAGCTCGAATCCGAGACGCCCTACCTGCTCACATACACCTCGGGGACCACGGGGCCACCGAAGGGTGTCGTCCACGTCCAGGGCGGCTTCCTCGTCTCGATCGCGCGCGAGGTCTGCTACCAGGCCGATGCGAAGCCGGACGACGTCGTCCACTTCGCCACGGACATGGGCTGGATCATGGGGCCGTGGACCGTGGTCGGCGGCGGAGCGATGGGCTCGACGCTCGTGTTCGCCGAGGGTGCGCCCGACTGGCCCCCCGACCGGCTATGGCGGCTGATCGAGGCTGAACGCGTGTCGATCCTCGGCATCTCGCCGACGCTCGTCCGAGCGCTGATCCCGCACGGTGACCCCGAGGCCGACCTGTCGTCGCTGCGCGTGATCGTCACGACCGGCGAGCCGTGGAACCCGGAGCCGTACCGCTGGCTCTTCGAGCGCGTCGGCGGCGGCCGCTGCCCGATCATCAACTGCTCGGGCGGCACCGAGGTCGGTGCCTGCTTCCTCTCGCCGACGCCTGCAATTCCGATCAAGGCGTGCTCGCTCGGAGGACCGGCGCTCGGGATGGCGGTCGACGTCGTCGACGGTGACGGGCGCTCGCTCGTGCGGTCGGGGGAGGTGGGGGAGCTTGTCTGCCGCAAGCCGTTTCCGGGGATGACGCGCGGGTTCTGGCGCGACCCCGAGCGCTACCTCGAGACCTACTGGCGGCGGTTTCCGGGCATCTGGACGCACGGCGACTGGGCATCGGTCGACGCGGACGGGTACTGGTTCCTCCACGGCCGATCGGACGACACGCTGAACATCGCCGGGAAGCGGATCGGGCCGGCGGAGCTCGAGTCGGCGGCGGTCGAGCATCCCGCCGTCGTCGAATGCGCGGCGGTCGGGATACCGCACGACGTCAAGGGCGAAGTGGCGTGGCTCTTCTGCATCCCGGCGCCCGGCATCGAGGCGAGCGACGGACTGGCGAACGAGGTCGGTGACCTCGTCGCGGCGGAGCTTGGCAAGGCTTTCCGCCCCGACCGGGTCGTCTTCGTGAGCGCGCTTCCGAAGACGCGGAGCGCAAAGATCATGCGGCGAGCGGTTCGCGCGCGGGTCCTCGGCGCGGATGCCGGCGACCTTTCCTCGCTCGAGAATCCTGAAGCCCTCGACGAGATCCAGCGGGTCATTGGCTGACGAGCTCAGCGGCATCGCGCTCGTCACCGGCGGCGGGCGGGGAGTCGGCGCCGGGATCGCGCGCGAGCTGGCGGCAGCCGGGATGGAGGTCGCGGTCTCGGCGCGGACGCGGGACGAGGTGGTCGCGGTCGCCGAGGAGATCGGCGGGCTCGCCGTTGTCGCCGACGTCGCCTCGCGCGAGTCGGTGAACGAGATGTTCGACCAGGTCGAGACGATGCTCGGGCCGGTCGATCTCCTCGTCGCGAACGCCGGCCGGGCACTGTGGGAGCCGGCGGCATGGGACGTCGATCCGGACGACTGGTGGAACGTCTTCGAGGTCAACGTCTTCGGCGCGTACCTGTGCTGCCGAGCGGCGATCCCGGGAATGATCGAGCGGGGGCGCGGTCGAATCGTCAACACCGGGAGCGGCGCCGCCTACCTTCCCGGCAGCCAGCGTTCGACCGCCTACGGGGCGAGCAAGGCCGCGCTGTACCGCTTCGGCGACGGCCTTGCGCACCAGCTGAAGCCCCACGGGATCCCGGTGTTCACGATCAGTCCGGGGCTCGTGCAGACGGAGATGACGAAGGACATGTTCCCCGAGGATGCGCCGTGGACGCCGCCCGAGCTCGCGCCGCGGCTCGTGCGGGTGCTCGCCTCGGGTCGCGCGGACAAGCTCAGTGGTCGATACATCCACGCCCAGCACGACGACATCGAGGATCTGATCCGCCGCGCGGACGAGGTCGTCGAGAACGACCTCAACGCGATCCGGCTGCAACGCTGAGGCTCAACCTCAGCTCGATTCGTCCGGTTCCGCCGCGGCCAAACGGTGCTGAATCGGGGCGAACCGCACGAACCCTCCGAAAGGGGTCAGAGCCCGTTTAGGAGCGTTGAGTGTTCGGCGCCGGAAGGATCCAGGTCGCGCGGGCGGACCCCAGCACGCGGCCGTCGTCGCCGAAGACGGCGGTGCCGGCATAGAGCTTCCGCCCGTCGGCGCCGAGCGGCCACCCGATCACGACGCAGCGTTCGCCGGGACGCGGAAGATGGTCGACTCGCGCCGCGAGCCGGCCGAGGACAGGATCGCCGCGCGCGCCGGACTGAACGGCATACGCTCCCGGGCAGTCGAGGGCCGCCCAGACGAACTCGGACGAGATGACGTCGCCGCCGGGTATCCACGTCGCCGCCACGAGCTCACGTCCACGGACTGGACCGGCGTAGATGCGCATCCCGTCCTTCCGCGCCCACCCGCAGACGAAGCATTCCGGGAACGCGCTGTCGCGGTCGCCGCCGGGCAGCGCTGCCGCCGCAGCCTCCTCGAACGAGACCGGGGTCGGAATCTCCAGGTCCACCTCGGACAGCGACAGCTCGGCGACGAGGTCCGCGCCGTCACGGAGCTCGATCGGGCCATCCGTCACCACTTCCAGCGGCCGCTCGAGCGGCGGAGGCAATCTGAGGGTCACTTCCGCCGGCCCGTGCGCGAACGACGCAAGCAAACCGCAGGTGTATCCGCCGTTCGCCGATCCGCTCGGACCGCGAAACTTCCGGTCGATGACCACCTCCACGGACCGTTAGACTACGTTTTCGACTGTGAGGCGAAAACCATGAGACTTGCTCTCGCGCAGATCAATACCGTCGTCGGCGACCTCGACGGCAACCGGGAACGCATCGTCCGCCGCCTTCACGAGGCCCGTGAGGCGCAGGCGGATCTCGTCCTTTTTCCCGAGCTCGCCGTCACCGGTTATCCCCCGGAGGACCTGCTCTTTCGACCGGAGTTCCTCCGCCAGGCGCGGCGCAGTCTCGACCGGATCGCCGACGAGGCGTCCGAGATCGCGGCGTTGGTCGGTTTTCCCTGGCTCGAGCGCGACCTCTACAACGCCTGCGCCGTGTGTGCCGGCGGCGAGGTGAAGGCGATCTACCCGAAGCGCTTCCTCCCGAACTACGGCGTCTTCGACGAGGTCCGCTACTTCCAGCCCGGCCGTGAGCTGCTCCTCCTGAAGATCGGCGAGGCGCTGATCGGCCCGACCGTCTGTGAGGACATCTGGCAGCCCGGCCCACCGGCGACCGATCTCGCGCTCGCCGGCGCCCACGTCATCGCCAACATCTCCGCCTCACCGTTCCACGTCGGCAAGGGGCTCGAGCGCGAGGAGATGCTGATCACTCGCGCGCGCGACAACACCTGCTGGGTCGCGCTCGTCAACGCCGTCGGCGGCCAGGACGAGCTCATCTTCGACGGCCACAGCGTCGTGATCGACGAGGAAGGCGTGGTCGTCGCTCGCGCCCCCTCGTTCGAGGAGGCGCTGCTCGTCGTCGACATCGACGCCTCGACGGCGATTGCGCGGCGCCTGGTCGACGCACGCCGCCGGGCGCTTGCACGGGAACGCGACGTCCCCGACCCGCCCGTGGTCGACCTCGGGCCTCCCCGGACGAAGCGACGGCCGGTCAAGCCGTTCGCGGCCGATCCACTGCCCGAGCTGGAGCAGATGCGGCGGGCGCTCGAGCTGGGTCTCCGTGACTACGTCGAGAAAAACGGCTTCGACGAGATCGTCATAGGCGTCTCGGGCGGGATCGACTCCGCCCTCACGCTTGCCCTCGCGGCCGACGCGCTCGGCGCGGAGCGCGTCCACGCCGTCTCGATGCCCTCGCGCTACTCGGCGGAGGAGACTCGCCGCGACGCGGAGCGGCTTGCGAACGGCCTCGGTGTGAGCTTCGTCGAGATGCCGATCGATCCGATCTTCGACGGCTTCGAGAAGACGCTCGCGGACGTCTTCCGCGGCCGCGAGGCGGACATCACCGAGGAGAACCTCCAGGCGCGGATCCGCGGCGTCCTACTGATGGCGCTCTCGAACAAGTTCGGCTGGCTCGTGGTCGCAACGGGCAATAAGTCGGAGCTCTCGGTCGGCTATGCCACGCTCTACGGGGACATGGCGGGCGGCTTCGCGCTGCTGAAGGACGTGTTCAAGACCGACGTGTTCCGGCTGGCCGAGCACCTGAACGATCGCGCCGGACGTGAGCTGATCCCGCAGTCGATCATCGACCGTGCGCCCAGCGCGGAGCTCCGCGACAACCAGCTGGACGAGGATTCGCTGCCGCCCTACCCCGCGCTGGATCAGGTGCTCGAGGCCTACGTCGAGGACGACAGGTCGCGCGACGATCTCACCGACGGCTTCGATGCGCGCGTCGTCGACCGCGCGATCGCGTTGATCGACCGCGCCGAATACAAGCGCCGGCAGGCGCCGCCCGGGGTCAAGCTCCGCCCGAAGGCGTTCGGCCGCGACCGGCGGACGCCGATCACGAATCGCTGGACCGGCTAGCGCGTTCCTGCAGCAGCATCAACACCGCCGCCCGCGAGAGCAGGACGTCGCGTTCGTCCACCAGATCGCCCGCAAATCGCTCCCGCAGCCGTTCGTAGTCCGCGAAAAGCGGGTGCGTGCGAAGGCGCGCCTCCATCCGCTCGACCGTCTCCCTGAGCTCCGTCTCGTCCGGCCTCATCCGACCAGCTCCCGCAGCCTTCGGAACCACCGCAGCCGCTCGGCGTAGGGCACCGCGGCGTTCGCGGGCGACGTCGAGGGGAGGACGAAGAGGCGAGCTGCACCGAGAGGCCGTTCCTGCTCCCCGAGCTCCGGCCGCCGACGGAACACGCCGCGGTAGGCCTCCTTCCCGACGAACGCGATCCACGCCGGCCGCAACTCCTCGGCGATTCGGGTCAGCCGCTCCTCCGCACCGGCAAAGTCTCCACTGCGGAGATCACCGGAGCCGCGGGTCGTCCGGAAGGCCGCGTTCGTCAGGCCGTAGCCGAACGCACGCAGCTCATGCTGCTCCTCGGGCGCCAGCACGCGGGGCGTGAAGCCGGCGTCATGCAGCAGGCGCCAGAAGTCGTTCCGCGGGTTGGCGAAGTGGGCACCCGCCCGCGCCGACCACGCGCCGGGGTTGATGCCACAGAAGACCACGTGCAGGCCGGTCGCGAGAACGTCGGGAACCGCACTAGGGCACCTACGCGGCTTCGAGCTCGGCTTCGGGGTCGCGGGCATCCAGACGCAACTCAAACAGCCGACGGATGTCCTCGCCGCTCAAAGGCGTCTGGAACCGCGCGCGGCGCGGCTCGAACTTGACGAGGTGGACACTGTCCTCGTGGTCGCCGTAACACCGGGCGTAGCACTCCGCCTCGTTCAGCACCCGCAGTCGCACGACCTGACCGTAAATTGCACGCCGGACGGATGAAGGCTCGCGCCAAGCATTTCGAGTACTGGATCTCGCTGGACGACGGCGCAGTGTCGGCCGAGGGACATCCCGTGACCGTCGACGCCGATCTCAGTGCCGAGCACCTGCTGCTCGCCGCCCTCGCACGGTGCTCGATCTCGAGCCTCGAGCATTTCGCTCGCCAAAAGAACCTCGAGGTTCGCGCGTCTGCCTATGCGGCGGGAACGGTGACACGGCGGGGGGACGAAGACCGCTACGGCTTCGTCAGCATCGAGTGCAAGCTCGATGCGCGTATCGACCCAGAGCCGCCGGAGGCCGAGCTCCGGCCCTTGCTTCACAGCGCCGAGTGGGGCTGCTTCATCGGCGCTTCCCTGCAGCCGCCACCCCGGTACAGCTGGCGCGTCAACGGCCGCGACCTGTGACGTCGACGCCGGTGACGCTCGACGTCGAGGCCGTGCGCGCACGCTTCTCGGCGCTGCAGCGGCCGTTCGTCTTCCTCGATGGTCCCGCCGGCACCCAGGTTCCGGACGAGGTGATCGACGCGATCTCCGGCTACCTGCGCGCGTCGAACGCCAACGTGGGCGGGGCGTTCGAGACGAGCCGGCGGAGCGACGTACTCGTCGAACGCGCCCGCGCCGCGGCGGCGCGGTTTCTCGGGTGCGCCGAGGACGAGACGATCTTCGGCCCGAGCATGTCCAACCTCAACTTCATGCTCACCCGCACACTGGGGCGCGAGCTCGTCGAGGGCGACGAGATCGTCGTGACCCGGCTCGACCACGACGCGAACATCTCGCCCTGGCTCGAGCTCGCCCACGACCTCGACCTCGTCGTGCGCTTCGCCGACTACGACTTCGGCGACCTCGAAGCGCAGCTCTCGGAGCGGACACGCGTGGTGGCGTTTCCGTGGGCCTCGAACGCGCTCGGCACCCTCGTCGACGCCGAGCACATCTGCGGGCTGGCCCACGAGGCGGGCGCGCTCGCCTGGGTCGACGCCGTCCACTACGCGACGCACGGTCCCATCGACGTTGCTTCGGTCGGCGCCGACGTCCTGCTCTGCTCGCCGTACAAGTTCTACGGGCCGCACCTCGGGCTCGCGTTCGCGCGACGGGAGCTTCTCGACCGCTGGCGGCCGTACAAGGTCCGCCCCGCGCCCGGGTACGAAACGGGGACGTTGCAGCACGAGCTGCTCGCCGGCTTCGTCGCCGCGGTCGACTACCTCGAGTCGATCGGATGGGACGCGATCGTCGCGCACGAGCGCGCCCTCGGAAGCCGCTTCCTCGACGGCCTCCCTTCCAGCGTGCGGCTCCACGGCCCGCCGACAATGGAGGGGCGCGTGCCGACGTTCGCGCTGACGTTCGCCGGGAGGAGCCCCGCCGAGGTCGCCGAGCACCTCGGCGTGCGCGGCATCTTCGTCTGGCACGGCAACTACTACGCGATCGAGGTGATGCGGCGGCTCGGCCTCGAGGACGGCGCCCTCCGCGTCGGCTTCGTGCACTACAACACGGTCGACGAGGTCGACCGGCTGCTCGCCGAGCTCAGGAGGCTTTCCTGAGTGCCGGGTACCAGTCACCGCCGCGACGGTTCGCAGCGGTGGCCCGCGCGTAGCTCCGGGCCGCCGACTCGTCGACGGCAAGCGTCACCGGGCCGTGCGCGATCAAGCCGGGCTCGGCGCGCTCGCGGAGCAGATCCGCGAAGAAGCCGTCGACGAGCCACTCGCGGCCGGGGGCGACCGACGCGCGGGCGGCGATCCGGAACAGGGTTTCGGACAGCTCGTCCACTCGCTCGATCCGGGGTCGCCGGATGAACGTCGTCGGACCTTCGGGAAGGATCGAGGCGACCGAGTCGACCATCGCGACGCCGCCGTCGCGATCGGTGACGAAGACCTCGAGCACGAGCTCCTTCGCGCCGCTCGGGAGGACCCGGACCGAGGGGATCTGCGAGTTGTGGATGTGGATCACCTCACCGTCGAGCGTCCGGAGACGGGTATGCCGGAGAGAGACGTCCTCGACGATCCCCTGCAGCTCGTGCATCGGGATCTGGATGGTGTCGCCGACGGAGTACCAGCGCTCGAGGAACATCGCGAGCCCGGCGATGATGTCCATCAGCACGCGCTGGATGGCGAAGCCGACGAGGATGAGCACGAACGAGGCGCCGGCGAGCGCAGTCAGCCGGTCGATGCCGCCGATCAGCTGGCCGACCGAGAGGACCGCGGCGGTCGCAAAGCCGAGATACGTGACGGCGGCGCGAAAGATCGAGACCTGGGTCTCACGCCGCTTCAGACGCGCCATCTTCCCGGCCTTGGTGAGGTCGAGTTCGGCCGACCGCCGATCGTTCCAGACCAGGAGTTTCAAGGCCAGGAACGCGGCGGCACGGGCGAGCAGCCAGGCCGCGCCGAAGAAGAGGACGATGACGATGGGGTCGAGCATGAGGGTCACGGGCAAGCTATCGGCGTGCTTCGCCCTGACGCCAGCGTTTTCAAACAATCCTTACGCCGCTTCACCAGACCGTGAAGTTCCTGGTCTTGGGCGGGACGAAATTCCTCGGTCGAGCGATCGTCGAGGCGGCGCTCGCGCGCGGTCACGAGGTGACGCTCTTCAACCGGGGGAAGACGAATCCCGAGCTCTTCCCTCAGGCCGAGACGGTGCACGGCGACCGCGCGGTCGACCCGATTCCGGTCGGTCACTGGGACGCCGCGATCGATACCTCGGGGCACGTCCCGGCGATCGTCCGCCGCTCGGCGGAGGCTCTCTACGACTCCATCGAGCAATACCTCTTCGTCTCGAGTATGTCGGCCTACGCGGACTTCAGCACCCGCCCGAGCGAGGAGACGCGGCGCGCGCAGCTCGCGGAGGGCCAGCCTGTCGACGAGCTCCTTCCCGACTACTCGAACTACGGCGCGCTCAAGGCGCTTTGCGAGGACGTTGTCGCGGACGTATACGGCGAGGGGTCGCTGATCGTCCGCCCCGGCCTGATCGTGGGCCCGCACGATCCGACGGGCCGCTTCACGTACTGGCCTCACCGGATCGCGCATGGCGGCGAATTCATCGCGCCGGCTCCGCCGGAGAACACCGTGCAGTTCGTCGACGCGCGCGATCTCGGCGCCTGGCTGCTCGAGCTCGCCGACCGGCGCGTCTCGGGGACGTTCAACGCGACGCACCCGGGCGTGCCGTGGCGAGAGTTCGTCGAGACGGCGATCCGGGTGACGGGGTCCGCCGCCGAGCCCGTCTGGATCCCCGGCGCCTGGCTCGCCGAGCAGGACGTCGGCCAGTGGATGGAGCTGCCGATGTGGATCCATGATCCCGAGTGGCTGGGACTGATGGACGCGGATGTCGATCGAGCGCTCGAGGCGGGGCTCAGCTTTCGTGCCCTAGAGGAGACAATCGTCGGGGCGCTCGAGCACGCCGAGACGACCGACGACGCGGGCATGAAGCCGGAACGTGAACGCGAACTGATCGAGGCATGGCGCCGAGGCTGATCGCAGTCGCGCTCGGAGCGCTCGCGCTCGCCGCGCCGGCCGCCGCGGCCGAGAGGCCGATCATCGACCAGGCCGCGAACGCGGCCCGGGGCAGGAGCGTCTACGTCCACCCGGGCACGAACCTCCTGACCGCGGCCGAAGCCCGCCGGCTCGAGGAGCAGATCGAGCGCGCGGCGCGCGGCCCG
>DASZCE010000352.1:0-2889 GCA_035943455.1 Gaiellaceae bacterium
GTGCCTGACACTCGCCGTGGCCGGCGAGAGCGTGTCGAATCTGTCGAGGGAGTGAGGCCTCGGGTGGTGGCAGACGGGGCGTGTGCCTAGCCTCGAGCCATGGCGCGGGTACGGCGCTCCGATCTGCCGAGCGGCTATTTCCACATCACCGCGAACTCGGTCGCGGAGACGAGGCTGTTCCTGGACGGAGCCGAGCGCGACCTCTTCGTCAGCCACCTGAGACGTGCGGTCGTCCGGGCAAGGCTGACGCTCCACGCCTACTGCGCCCTGGGAACGCACTATCACGCGGTCGTCTCCGGGACGGCGGCGGGGCTCTCCTGCGCCTTCCACTGGCTCAACAGCCACTACGCGCGTGAGGCCAACGCCGCCCGCGGCCGCCGCGGCGCGCTCTTCGCGCAGCGCTTCTCCTCCTGGGTGATCCGCGACGAGCGCCACTTCTACAACGCGATCGAGTACGTGCTTACCAACCCGGTGGCCGCCGGGCTCGTCGAACGGCCGGAGGACTGGCCCTGGAGCGGAGCGCCCAACCCGACACCGACTCCGCGACCGACTCCGAGTGCCGAACACTTGTTCGCAACCGCGCCCACGGCTAGACTGGCCTCAAATGGCGCAGGACGAACTGGTCGTTCACGGCGCCCGCGAGCACAACCTCAAGGACATCACCGTCCGCCTGCCGCGGAACCGCCTCATCACGATTACCGGGCTTTCGGGCTCGGGGAAGTCGTCGCTTGCGTTCGACACGATCTACGCGGAGGGACAGCGCCGCTACGTGGAGTCCCTCTCCGCCTACGCGCGCCAGTTCCTCCAGATGATGGAGAAGCCGGACGTCGACTCGATCGACGGCCTCAGCCCGGCGATCTCGATCGACCAGAAGACGACCAGCCGGAACCCACGCTCGACCGTGGGCACGGTCACCGAGATCTACGACTACCTCCGCCTCCTCTACGCCCGCGTCGGCAGACCGCACTGCCCGGTCTGCGGCCGCCCGATCGCGGGCCAGTCGATCGAGGCCATCGTCGACCAGATCCTCCAGCTGCCGGAAGGGACTCGCTTCACCGTCAACGCCCCGGTCGTCCGCGACCGGAAGGGCGAATACCGCGACCTCTTGGACGAGCTCCGCCGCGACGGCTTCACGCGTGTGAAGGTCGACGGGGAGCAGCGCCTCCTGGAAGACGAGATCCAGCTCGACAAGAAGTTCAAGCACACGATCGAGGTCGTGGTCGACCGGCTGCGGATGAAGCCCGACCTCCGGACCCGCCTCAGCCAGTCGGTCGAGACGGCGGTCAACCTCGCCGAGGGCCTCGTCCTGATCGATCTGATCGACGACGACCGCGAGCTGACGTTCTCCGAGCGTTTCGCCTGCCCGGAGCACGGCGTCTCGCTACCGGAGCTGCAGCCACGGATCTTCTCGTTCAACTCGCCGCATGGGGCCTGTCCGCGCTGCACCGGCCTCGGCGCGCAGCAGGAGATCGATCCGGACCTGCTCGTACCGGATCCGACGCTCCCGCTCGCGGAGGCGCTCGTCCCGCTCCAGGGCAACTGGTACGAGGCCGTGATCCAAGCAATCGCCGACAAGTGGGAGATCGACCTCGACACGCCGTGGCAGGACCTGACGCAAGAGCAACGCGACCTGTTCCTCTACGGCACGAAGGGGGAGCGGGTGTACGTCAGCTACCGGAACCGGATGGGCCGGAAGCGGTCGTACATGCTCTCCTTCGAGGGCCTCGTCTCCAACCTGAAGCGCCGCTACCGCGACACCGACTCCTCCTCGATGCGCGAGCGGATCGAGGAGTACATGAGCTTCCGGCCGTGCCCCGAATGCAACGGGGCGAGGCTGAAGCCGGAGGTCCTGGCCGTCACCGTCGGTGGCAAGAACATCCACGAGTTCACGCAGATGTCGGTCACGGCCGCGCTTGCGTTTCTCGACGATCTCGACCTCACGCAGACCGAGCAGCTGATCGGCGCACGGATCGTCAAGGAGATCCGGGAGCGGCTGACCTTTCTCGACAACGTCGGCGTCGGCTACCTGCAGCTCGACCGCGCCTCCGCGACGCTCTCGGGCGGTGAAGCGCAGCGGCTCCGCCTTGCGACGCAGATCGGCTCGCAGCTGGTCGGAGTTCTCTACATCCTCGACGAGCCCTCGATCGGACTCCACCAGCGCGACAACGGCAAGCTGATCGCGACGCTGGAGCGGCTTCGCGACCTCGGGAACACCGTCCTCGTCGTCGAGCACGACGAGCAGATGATGCGAGCGGCGGACTGGCTGGTGGACATGGGCCCGGGCGCAGGCGAGCACGGCGGTCACGTCGTCGCCGAAGGTCCGGCGGGCAAGATCGAGCGCAACGAGGCGTCGATCACCGGCCAGTACCTGGCCGGCGCGCGGCGGATCGCCGTCCCCGAACGCCGCAGCGAGGACCTCGGCGCCTTCTGGGTGCGCGGCGCCTCACAGCACAACCTCAAGCACATCGACGTCGAGTTCCCGGTCGGCAAGCTGATCACGGTCACCGGCGTCTCCGGCTCGGGCAAGTCGACGCTCGTGAACGAGATCGTCTACAAGGCGCTCGCCAACCGGCTGCACCGGATGCGCGTGAAGCCAGGCGACCACCTCGGCTGCGAGGGGATCGAGTGCTTCGACAAGGTGATCGACATCGACCAGTCGCCGATCGGCCGCACGCCGCGCTCGAACCCGGCGACTTACACGGACATCTTCACGCCGATCCGCGAGCTCTACTCGCTCACGCCGGAGGCCAAGGTGCGCGGGTACAAGCCGGGGCGGTTCTCGTTCAACGTGCGCGGCGGCCGCTGCGAGACGTGCAAGGGCGACGGGCAGATCAAGATCGAGATGCACTTCCTGCCCGACGTGTACGTCCCGTGCGAGACGTGCAAGGG
>DASZCE010000353.1:0-1598 GCA_035943455.1 Gaiellaceae bacterium
ACCTAGATCACATAGCAGGAGGTCTAAACCTCCATGGTAAGGAGGGGCTCGACGGTTCGAGTCCGTCAGCGGGCTTCGACAAAAGCCCTGCAAATTGGGCCTTTGTGTTGCCTGCCTTGGCGCGTCCGCGTGCGCGGGTACGAGACGGGTACACGTTCCCGGGACTCGCTGGCATTCGCGGGCAAGGGCGACGTCGGGTGTCGCCTTGCGACACGCCTCATCGGAGGGATGAACTTGCGCGATCCAGAGAATCTCCGTGCAGACGGGCATCTGCCGTTGTCTTGCTGGGCAAAGGCCTGACCCCCTCCCTGGAGAGAGGGGGTCACCACATCAACTCACCACACGGACCCTCCGACATCGCAGCGAGGCGCTCCGTCGAGAGGGTGTCTCTGCGCCTCCGCAGGGGCCGAGATCACGATCGCATGGAGGCTAGAACCGCCAAAACTCGGCGAATGTCATTCGGTGCCGTATCGATCTCGAGCTTCGCAAAGAGGTCGGCGACGTCTTTCTCGACGGCATCGGGATCAGCGCCTAATCGTTCCGCAACGGCGTCGTTCGAGTGCCCCTCGGCCACGAGTGCCAGTAGCTCCTGCTCGTCGTCGTTCAGCGCGGCGACCCCTCCTCCACGGCGCCGGCGGCTCATCAGCCGGGAGACGATGGTCGGATCGACGACGCACTCGCCACGGTCGATGCGGCGGATGGCATCCGCGAGCACGGCGACGTCCGAAACCCGGTCCTTGAGCAGATAGCCGACTCGCTCGGGGTACTCCTCGAGCAGCCGTGTGGCATAGCGCGGATCGACGTACTGCGAGAGGACAAGGACGCCCACCTCGGGGTAGAGCCGGCGGATCTCCTGGGCAGCTGCGAGGCCTTCGTCGGTCTGCGTCGGCGGCATGCGGATGTCGGTGATCGCGACCGACGGCCGCAGCTCGCCTACCTGCCGCACAAGCTCGACGGCGTTTACGGCCGTGCCGACGACGGCGAAACCGGCGTCCCGGAGCAGCCGAACGAGTCCCTCGCGCAGCAGAACGGAGTCTTCGGCGACCACCACCCGCTCGCCTGGCGGCACCGCTGCCGCCTCACGCCCGATCACTTTGGCACTGCGCAGTGGAGGAAACTCGCTCGGAAGGTCCGGAGCTATGAGCTGGTAGATGCGTTCGGGTCGATCCAGGTCCTTGAGCGCGTACTCACCGAGGTCGCGAAAACGCAGATCGGGGAGCATTTCGTCGACGAGGACGGCATAAGTCGCGTGCGAGAGGAGGATCTGGCCACCGTGCGCGGCCGAGCAGATGCGCGCGGCGCGATGGACGCCCAAGCCGATGTAGCGGTCGGCCGCCAATGAGGGCTCGCCGGTGTGCATTGCCATTCGCACCCGCACCGTGACCTGCTGCGGCCAGGCGTGCGCGGCGACCGCCCTCTGCCCCGCCAGCGCTGCGGCGACGGCGTCTTTCGCGCGCGAGAAGACGACGAAGAAGGCGTCGCCCTGTGTATCGACCTCGCGGCCCCCGTATTCCTCGAAGAGCTTCCGGAAGAGTCTGTGGTGCTCGGCGAGGACGAGGGCGTAGTCGTCACCGAGCCGCTTCAGCAGCCGCGTCGAG
>DASZCE010000354.1:0-5047 GCA_035943455.1 Gaiellaceae bacterium
GTCCAGTCGAACGACAAGGCCCGCAACAAGGGCGCAATCCTCTCGGCCGCCGCCGCGACCGGCGGCGCCGTCTGGTTCTGGCGCCGCCGACGCGGCAACGACTAGCGCTCGCCGCTTACGCGGCAGGCGGGGCCGTCCGGACGCGGACGAGGCGCCGGGTCGAGACACCGGCGAGCAGGTCGTCGCCGTCCTTCCGGGCGCGGATGAACATCACCATCGAGCCGCCACGCACGAGCCGGAGCCGCCTGGTCGGCTGCAGCTGGACCTGTGCGTAGCCGTCGACGTTCGTCCTTACCTCTTGCACCGCCTGGATCCAGCCCAGCGGAACGCCGGTGACGAGCACGATCGCGTCCCGGACGGCGTAGCCTCGGGTGTCTGTCACCCGGAACCGGCCCGTAAATGCCGCCCGCGAACGCAGGACGCTCGGTGCGAACTGGAGCCCGGAGAGGACGAGGCGGTACGGGTGCTTCACGCTCGAGGCCGGGATCGAGTACTTCCCGTCCTGGAGCCGCATCGCACCCGCCGGACGTTCGACTGTCGACGTCGGCGCCGTCGTGGCCGCTCTCGTGCCGGACGCGTTCCTGGCCGTTACCTGGACGCGAAGCCGGCGACCGACGTCGGCAGTGTCGACGCGGTAGACCTTGCCTGTCGCGCCGGCGATGTTGGCGCAGTTCGCGCCGGCGGCGTCGCAGCGCTGCCACTGGTAGGAGAAGGTGATCGGGTTGGTGCCTGACCACTCGCCGTCCTTGGCGACGACGAGCTCACCGTCCTGCGCCGTCCCGACGACCGTCGGAGCCTCCGTATTGGCCGGTACAACGGCCGGCTCCGCTTCGGCCATGGCGACGACCGTCGCAAGCGCGGTCAGTACGGAGGCCGCGGCTGCAGCCAGCCCAACGTGCACCTTTCTCACTGTCTTGACCCCCTTTTCGACCTAGTCGGATCTTCCTCGCGACGGAGATTCCCGTCCCCGACTCGTAGCGAAACCGCGAAAGTGGTAAGGATTCTCTGAAGCGATGAGGAGAGTGGGGATGAGGATCGAGAAGTCTGTGACAGCAATCACCTGGATTCCCTCCGAGGCGATCGAGGGGATGCCGAAGCTCCCGTTCGAGCTCGGGATCACGCACTACGACGAGCCGCCGCCGGACCGGATCGCGGAGGGCGACCTCGAAAAGCTGCGGGACGCTGACCGCTTCCGCGAAGCCAACGACCTTCGCGCCTGGATCGAGGTCGACGACGGCAAGATCGTCGACTCGGGCTACTCGGGCGGCGCGCTGGTGGGGTCGACCACCGTCAAGCTCGGTCCGAAGACGCTCGCCTTCGCCGGCGTCAAGTACCCCCTGCTCCAGGACGAGCCCGAGCAGGGACCGGACTGGGTCAAGTTCGTCCAGAGCGCCGGCGGCCGGATGGGCCTGCCCGCGCCGCGGCGGGTCCGCGGCAAGCCGTTCTTCCAGATCGCGTCGGCGTCGGCGTGGACGACGCTCCAGCTGATCATCTACGCGGACGGCACCGCGAAGCACAAGCTCGTCGGCGCGAGTCCGTTCCCCCGCCACTGGATCTACGACGACGACGGCAAGCTCGTGGAGAAGAGCGGCGAGATCGACTTCGAGCGCTGGTGGCGGGAGTCGTTCGGCCCCAACATGCCCTGGGGCGGCGAGGATTCGCCGGCGGTGACCGCAGCCGCGGAATCCGAGCTCGAGCGCCAGCTCTCCAGCCTCGTGATGGCAGACGCCAAGTCGCTCGAGCGCCGGTCGCTGAAGGAAGGCGAGACGCTCGTCGAGCAGGACGAGCCGGGCACCGTCCTCTTCCTCGTTCTCGACGGCATGCTCGACGTCGAGGTCGACGGCGAGGTCGTCGCGGAGGTGGGGCCGGGGGCGATCCTCGGTGTCCGGGCCGCGATGGAAGGTGGCATGCGGACGTCGACGCTCCGAGCCGCGACCGGCTGTCGAGTGGTCGTGATCCCGGAAGACATGATCGAAGCGTCCGAGCTGGCGGCGATCGCCTCCCGCCAGCGGCGAGAGATGGGCGGGTAACTGGCCGACGGGCGAGTCGCGCTCGTCACGGGAGCAAATTCGGGGATCGGCTTCGCGATCGCCGAGCGTCTGGTCGCGGACGGCTACGCGCTCGCCTTCGCGACGCGCGACCGGAACGACGAGGAGCTGTACGGACAGCTCGCCGAGCGAGGGCGCGTCGAATGGATCGTCGGCGACTTGGCCGATCCGGATGTGCCGCCGCGCCTGGTCGAGCAGACGGTGGCGGCGCTCGGGCGGCTCGACGTGCTCGTCAACAACGCCGGGATCACGATGTCGAAACCGGTGCTGGAGCTGACCGCCGGCGACTTCGACGACGTCTTCTCTGTCGACGTCCGCGGCGCGTTCCTCTGCTCGCAGGCCGCGGCGCGGGCGATGGGGAAGGAGGGCGGCGTGATCGTGAACATCACGTCCGTCCACGAGCAGGTGCCGAGACCGGGATTCGCGCTGTATGCGCCCGCGAAGGCGGCGCTCGGGATGCTGACGCGGTCACTCGCGCTGGAGCTTGCGCCGTCGATCCGCGTCGTCTCGGTGGCGCCCGGCGCGATCGCCACCCCGCGGAACGTCGAAGCCGACGAGCTTCGCCCGGAGATCCCGCTACAGCGACCGGGAAAGCCGGAAGAGGTCGCGGCCTGCGTCGCCTGGCTCGTCTCCGACCAGGCGAGCTACGTCACGGGCGCGAGCTACCTCATCGACGGCGGGCTGGCGCAGCAGGTGTTCGATCACTCGCCGGCCAGCCCGCCCTGAGCCGGCGCGTTACTCGTCGTATGCGGTCTGCATCACCGACTGTCGAATCTCGTCGTCGGTCATGGCCATGTGATATTGGTCGCGGTGCTGCTTCGCCTTCTCGACCAGCTCCTCGTCCGTCGCAGCCGTGAAGTGCATATCGTCGGCGTGAGCCGACGGATCGCTGCAGTCATAAGCCCGCATTGGCCCTCCTCGGTTGGTCGAAGCGGTTCGGAACGCCGCATAGTCTTTCAGTTCTCCGAGCGCAAAGCCACCGGCGGGCGCCTGCCCGCACCCTCAACGTCCCTAAACCGGCTCCGGACCCCGTTGAGGGTGGTCGAGGGATCGTGACGAGAAGGTGACGTGCCGCTCCAGCGACTACGGGGCGACGTACAACGGCCCCAGCGGGCCGACCGGAAGCCAGCTCCGCGGCGACTCGTCCCCCGCAGCGAGCGCGTCGCGCAGCAGAGCACCGAGGCCCTCCACCCGCTCGCGTCGCACGCTCCTCACGAGCGTGAGCTGCCGCTTGCGGGCCGCGCTGGCGAGCTGCTGAAACGCGTAGAACGACGGCTTCCGCCGACCGGCTGCCGACACGAACCCCGACTGCCACCCCGTCGCGCGCGCCTCATCCCGAGCCAGGAACCAGAGGAGCATCTCGATTCGCGGGTTCCGCCGTGCGATCCCGTACGCCTGCCGCAGGTAGGCCGCCTGCCGCTGCCAGCCGACGCCGAAGACCGGATCCGGCGGGCTCGTCTCGTACCCGTACTCGGTGATCCAGATCGGCTTCGCCCCGTAGAGCCGCGTCACCTCGTTGATCAGCTTCTGGATGTTGCCGAGCGTGATCGCCCGAGCATTCGGCGGCTTCGCCCCGGGCGCCAGCCGCGGATTCCCGGAGTACGGGTGGTGCGCGTAGGCGTCGAAGTCGCGCAACCCCGCCGCCTTCATCGCGCGCAGGAACCCGATGGGCGCCACCGACGGCCGCCGAGTGCCGGGGGCGTTGTTCCCCCGCGCGGTCGTCACGCCGCACGCCACCTGCTGACCACGGAGCAGCGTCAGGTGGATCCCGTCGTAGACGGCGTTGCAGATCCGCGCGTAGGCCCAGGCGCTGTGGATCACCCAGCGCCCGCCCAGCCGCCGCCACTGCGGCGCCAGCCCGAGCGGGATGTTGGGCTCGTTCCAGGCCGTCCACAGCGCCACCCGTGGCAGGACGACCCCGTCACTGCGCCGGTACGAGCCGCTATAGCGGATCGCGGCGGCGTAGGCGAACTCCTTCAGGCGAGTGAAGTTCTGCGGCGGGACGTTGGCCGGCTGGTACAGGTTGGCCCACTCAGGCGAGCCGTAGATCGTGAAGAGGACACGAACACCCCGGCTCGTCGCCGTCAGCAGGGCCTGGTCGTACCGCGTCCAGTCGTACGCCGGGTCGGCGGGATCCGCGCCGACCTCGGGACGCCGCTCCCGTGCGACGCCGAACGGCCCGCCCCAGCCGAGCATGATGCGGACGACCTGCGGCCGTAACGTGCCGAGCGTCCGGCCGAAGCGCGCCTGGTCACCAAGGGCCTCCTGCGTGTCCACGACCCCGAGCTGCAGCCACGTCGATGCCTCCGCCGGCGCGGCAACCACCGCAGCGGCGACGAGTGCGGCGACTGTCACGCGTCGAATCATGGGAGACGTATCGGGAGCTAGTTAGGTCAGCTTGAAACGGGGTACCGAAAAACGCAAGCGACGAAAGGGGTTTCATGGCCGAAGTCATCGAAACGATCGATCTCAACGTCCCCGTCCACACCGCGTACAACCAGTGGACGCAGTTCGAGGAGTTCCCACAGTTCATGGAGAACGTCGACCACGTCGAGCAGATCGACGACACCCATCTGAAGTGGGTCGCCGAGATCGGCGGCAAGAAGGCCGAATGGATCGCCGAGATCGTGCAGCAGGAGCCGGACCGAGTGGTCGCCTGGCGAACGCTGGACGGCAAGGGCACTTCGGGCGAGGTCCGGTTTGAGCCGATCGGCCCCGACCGGACGCAGATCGAGGTCAAGATGACCTGGGAGCCCGAGGGTCTCGTGGAGTCGCTCGGCGCGAAGATCGGGGCCGACGAGCTCGGAGTCAAGCGCGACCTCGAGAACTTCAAGCAGCTAATCGAGACCCGCGGCGTCGAGACAGGCGCCTGGCGCGGCGAGGTCTCCCAGGGTGAGCGGGTCGACTGATCCGCGCGCGTTCGTTGCGGGCGGGCCCCGGCCCGCCCGCGGTGCTTACCGCTGGCTCCTCAGCCTTCGAAACGTGCGGAACCGAGGCAC
>DASZCE010000355.1:0-4423 GCA_035943455.1 Gaiellaceae bacterium
AGCGAGCGGCATGCCGCTCTGGTACGAGTTGTCGAAGCGCAGGTACCGGTTCGTGCGGTCATCGGCGACGCTGAGGCGGTGGTAGCGCGTGTCCTTCGCGTAGCGGAGACGTAGTCCGTCCCCGCCGACGGGCCCCTGACCGCGGACGTAACCGACGCGCCGGTAAAGCGGCGACCAGTTCCGCGTCTGCGCTTCGTTCAGCGTCCTACCGCTCTCGGGCGCGAGCTCGACCGCGGCGAAGCCCGCGAGCGCCACTCCGGCGGCCGCGAGCGCCGTGATCAGGAGCAGCCGCTCGGCGAGCGAGACCAGCACGGCGGCGCCGAAGAGGGCAGCTGCTGCAAGGCCCAGCAGCTGATCGGTCCCGAACTCGGGGATCAGCCAGAAGGCCGTCGCGAAGGTGCCTGCAATCGAGCCGGCAGTCGAGATCGCGAAGAGCCGTCCCGCCGTCTGCCCGAGCGTCGTCAACGAACGCGCTCGTAGGCGAACGGCGATCGGGGCCACGCCGGCGAGGATCACGCTCGGCGCGCCGAAGAGCATGATCGCCGCGAGCAGCGGGTTCAGGCGCGGGCCCGGATCCCACCGGACGATCGCCTCCAGTACCGGCTCGTCCAGCACGGGAACCGCGAGAACGAGCAGCGCTCCCAGGCCCATCACGGCAGCGAGGAGCGTCGGCGTCGGCAGCCGGTCGGCGAGCCAGCCGCCCGCCCAGTAGCCGAGCGCGAGCCCGGCCAGCACGACGCCGATCAACGCGCCCCAGACGAAGAGCGAGTTCCCGAAGAACGGCGCCAGCACCCGCGACGCTGCGATCTCCATCCCCAAGACGACGGCACCGGAGACGAACACGGCCGCGGACACGATCGGCCCGCGCCGAAGCGCGGCCGGAGCCGGCGAGGCGTCTACAGCTCGTACACCGCTACCCACGGCCCCGCCAGTTTGCCGACACCCTCGCAGTAGAAGCGCCGCTTCGCCTCCCGCGCCAGCTCGTCGTAGAAGCGGCTCTCGGCCGGATAGCGGTCGCGCTCGGCGCGAACCCTGTCGGCGACGGCGCCGGTGACGAGCGCGTAGCCGACGTTCAGGCGTCGGAGGCGCTCGATATCGCGATCGGCATCGAGGGGGCGTCTTGGTCCCGGTAGGGCAAGGCGCAAGACGCGTACGTCGGCCGGTGGCGCCGTGGAGGGATCCGCGGCGACGAGCACGCCGGGCGTCAGATTTCGGTCCATCCAGTCGTGGGCGACGACGCGGGTATCGGTGCGGATGAGGGGACGGGTCTCGCGGATCGACCAGACGAGCGGGATCACGAGGAGCAGCACGGTCACGGGCGCGAGCGCCCGCAACCGCCCGGCGAGCGCGCCGAGCGCAGGGACGAGCGGCAGCACGTAGCGGTCGAAATGGGCGTCGAGCGGTATCAGCGTCGCGAAGTAGGCGACGACGAAGGCGGCGAGCACGCGATCCGCGAGCGAACGGTGAGCCAGCGCGATGCCGAGCCCGACTGCGGAGATCAGCAGCGCGGGGCCGATCGCGTCCCACAGGCGATCGACAAACGCGATCGGCGTCCACGGATCATCCTCGAAGCCGAGCCAGCCGCGACGGCCGTCACGCTGAACGCGAAGCACGTCGCCGACGGCATCGGCAAGGTGAACCGCGAAGTACGGACTCGTGGCGAGGAAGGCCGCCGGCGCGACCGCCGCCGCGAGCGCAAGGCGACGCCAGCGTCCCCAGCCCGCGGCAACGAGCGGCACGAGCAGCACGAAGCCCGGGTACTTGAAGCCCGCGGTGAGGCCGATCGCGATCCCGGCTGCGATCAGTTGCCCCCGAACGAGCAGCGCCAGCGTGACGGCGACGCCGAGCGCGAGGGGCACGTCGGTGACCGCCATGCGCGAGTACTCGACATGCACGGTGGCCACGGCCGTGGCGGCGGCGGCGACGAACCCTGCGATCAGGCCGTAGGCCCGGCCACCGAGCCACCACGCTGCGGCAATTCCCGCGAGGCCGAGTGCGACGATGACGAACCGAGCTGCCAGGTAGTCCGGCTGGTCGGACCAGGTCTCGAACGGTGCCAGCACGTACATGAGCAGGCTCGGGTAGTCGAACCAATGCGGGTCGAGCCCTGCGCCGTTCGCCATCCGCCAGGCGCGCGGGACGATGTTCGCCTCGTCCGGATTGAGCAGCGGGAACGGCAGCCCGTACTCGATGCCGACCAATCGGATGGCAGCGGATCCGAAGAGAAGGACGACGAGGGCGAGCCAGGGCCTGCCCCAGCGAGGTTCCCGCACGCGGCGGCTCAGACCTCGGGCGGAGCAGCGCCCACGAGGTGAGCGATGTTGCCAGCTGCGACGATTA
Source organism: Gaiellaceae bacterium (assembly GCA_035943455.1). GTDB lineage: Bacteria > Actinomycetota > Thermoleophilia > Gaiellales > Gaiellaceae > JACDAN01. The sequence continues at coordinate 2,341 of DASZCE010000355.1, forward strand.
CGCCGTCAACGCCGGCGCGCTCGAGCTCTTCGACCTCCTCGCGTGTTGTCGCGTCGATGTCCGCAATCGCGAGCTTGCCGGCGGGCACGTCGGGGAGCAGCTCCAGGACGCGCTCGAGCCGCGACTCCTCGTCCGCGCCGCCCGGGCGGGCAGCGAGGACGAGGATCTCCGGGTCAAGTTGCTCAAGGAGAAACTCGAGATCGTCGTCCTTGGCGATCCGCGGCGCGAGCTCGAACTCGTCACCGAGTCCTCGCCTGATCTCCTCGACCGAGCTGCCGCTGAATTCGCCCATGTCGACGAGGCAGGCGTCGGCGCCCTCCAGCGCGTTCGGCTGCTGTCCGTCGTAGCGAACGAGGATGGGAAGCTCCGTTGCGGCGCGGATCGCCGGCAGCCTCGCCTCGAGGCCGCTGCCGACGAAGAGCGCCTCGGCCCCGGCGTCCTGGGCATCACGGGCAGCCTCGGGCCCATCCACGTCGACGATCACGGAGATGCCGTCGCCTTCGGAGATCGCCTGGCTGAAGCGACGAAGGTTCATCGTGTCACGCTTTCGGCCCGCTTCCGTGAGCCACGCGCGCGTGCTTTCTCGTTACGGTCAAATCGGGGAGGAGGATGGGTGAACCTATCCAACCGCGCGACGGCCCGCTACACGCCGATCGGGTGCCAGACCGTCTTCAGCTCGAGGAAGCTCGCGATCTCGTACGGGCTCTGGCGATCGGGCCGACCATGTACGACCCGCTTCACGTTCTCCGCTGCGAGCCGCTCCAGCTCCGGCAGCTCGCCGTCTGCCCCGCCGATATCGAGCGCGTTCACGTCCATATGCCCCGCAAGCCACGGTGCCAGCTCCGACTGATGGCCGGTGAGGATGTTGACGACGCCGCCGGGCACGTCCGCCGTCGCGATCGCCTCGGCCAGCTCGATCGACGCGAGCGGTTCCGGCTCGGAGGCCAAGACGACCGCCGTGTTCCCGCCGACGATTACGGGGGCGAGCCGGGCGACGAGCCCGTCGAACGCAGGGCCCTCAGGAGCGAGCACGCCCACGACGCCCGTCGGTTCCGGCACGGTGAAGTTGAAGTACGGCGCCGCCACCGGATTCGAGGAGCCGAGCACCTGCGCGTACTTGTCCGCCCACCCGGCGTACCAGACCCACCGGTCGATCGCCTCCTCGACCTCCGCACGCCCTGAGCAGAGCTCCGCGAACTCGGCCGCCCGCGCTTCGATCATCTCGGCGATGCGGTAGAGAACCTGGCCACGGTTGTAGGCCGTCATCCCCGACCATTTGCCGAACGCCGTGCGTGCGGCGCGCACGGCGTCGCGCACATCCTTTCGCGACGCGCGCGCCACGTTCTGCCCCTGTGCCTCGTAGGTGCGCCCGGACTCGGAGCGTGGAAACTCGCCGCCGACGAACAGCTTGTACGTCTTCCGAACCGGAAGCCGGCTCATCCGCCGCGCGCCTCCGACTCGTCGAACGCCAGGTACGGCTCGAGCCCGTGGAGACCGCCCTCACGGCCGAACCCGGACTCCTTGTAGCCGCCGAACGGCGAGCTCGGGTCGAACCGGTTGTAGGTGTTCGCCCAGATCACACCTGCCCGCAACTTCTGCGCGATCGACAGGATGCGCGAGCCCTTCTCCGTCCAGACGCCGGCCGACAAGCCGTAGGGCGTGTTGTTCGCCTTCTCGACCGCCTCGTCGGGAGTCCGGAACGTCAGCACCGAGAGCACCGGCCCGAAGATATCCTCCTGCGCGATCCGGTAGCTCTGAGCGACATTGGTGAAGACGGTCGGCACGAACCAGTAGCCGCGCTCGGGCAGGCGGCAGGGCGGCTGGTAGATCTCCGCGCCCTCCTGTTCGCCGGTCCGCACGAGCTCTTCGATCTTCTCGAGCTGCTGCCGCGAGTTGATCGCGCCGACGTCCGTGTTCTTGTCCAGCGGGTCCCCGACGCGGAGCGTGCCCATCCGGCGCTTGAGCCTCGCGATCGTCTCCTCGTAGACCGACTCCTGGACGAGGAGCCGCGAGCCCGCGCAGCAGACGTGCCCCTGGTTGAAGTAGATCCCGTTCACGATCCCCTCGACGGCCTGGTCGAGGG
>DASZCE010000356.1:0-6045 GCA_035943455.1 Gaiellaceae bacterium
AGCTGGCCGAGCACGCGGAGATCCCCGTGATCAACGGCCTCACCGATGAGACGCACCCATGCCAGGCGCTCGCCGACATGCTCACCATCCGCGAGCGGCTCGGACGGCTCGAAGGAGCCCGCGTCGTCTACCTCGGCGACGGCAACAATGTCTGCTCGTCGCTGATGGTGGCCGCGGCGCGGCTCGGATCGTCCTTCGCGGCCGCGACGCCAGAGGGCTACGAGCCGGACGAGCGCGCGATCACAGTCGCGCGCGAGTCGGGCGGGAGCGTCGAGCTCACCCACGACCCCGTCGAGGCCGTACGGGGGGCCGACGTCCTCTACACCGACGTCTGGACGAGCATGGGCCAGGAGGAGGAGCGCGAGCGCCGTCTCCGCGACCTCGCCGGCTTCGGCATCTCGGAGGAGCTGCTCGCCCAAGCAGGGGACGGCGCAATCGTCCTCCACTGCCTGCCCGCGCACTACGGCGAGGAGATCACCGAGGCGATCCTCTACGGCCCGCAGTCGGCGGTCTGGGACCAGGCCGAGAACCGGCTCCACAGCCAGAAGGCGCTACTGGCGCTGCTCCTCCGCTAGGCAGGCGCGTGCTCCCGATCAAGGACAACGTCCCGACGAAGTCGTTCCCGATCGTCACGGTCGCGCTGATCGGGATCAATGTCGCGGTCTGGCTCTTCTACGAGCTTCCCAACCTCGACCACGCCGTCATGCAGCTCGCGTATCAGCCGTGCGAGGTCAACAACTCGTGCCGCGTCGTGGGCCAGGACTGGGAGGTGACGGCGTTCACCTCCATGTTTCTCCACGGCGATTGGCTCCACATCGGCGGCAACATGCTCTTCCTCTGGATCTTCGGGAACAACGTCGAGGACTCGATGGGCAAGGTTCGCTACGTCGTCTTCTATCTTCTCGGCGGTTTCGCCGCGACGGCGCTGCAGACGGTGATCACGCTCGAGCTGGGGACAGCGGCAGAGGCGCGAATCCCGAACCTCGGCGCAAGCGGGGCGATCTCCGCCGTGCTGGGCGCGTACCTCGTCCTGCTCCCGCGGGCGAGCGTCGTGACCGTGATCTTTCTGTTCTTCATCATCATTCGAGAGTTCCCGGCGTGGCTCTTCCTCGGCTTCTGGTTCCTCCTGCAGCTGTGGTCAGGCGGGTTCTCGCTTCTCCAGCCCGAGCAGGGCGGCGGCGTCGCATTCTTCGCCCACGTCGGCGGCTTCGTCTTCGGGCTGGCGGCGGCGCTCCTATTCGCGAAGAGGCGACCGCTGCAACCGGCCTATTGACCGAGTTCGAGGATCAGATTCGAGCGGCGCTCGACGACCTTCCGCCGGAGATCGTCACCGCCCTCGAGAACGTCGCCATCGTCGTGGAGGACGAGAATCCCGACGATCCCCACCTGCTCGGCTGGTACGACGGTCTCGGCCCGGGGCCGGACCACGCGGGCGCGCTTCCCGATCGCATCGTCATCTACCGCCGGCCGCTCGAGCGCGCGTTTCCCGATCCCGCCGACCTCCAGCGCGAGATCCGGGTCACCGTCCTTCACGAGATCGGCCACTTCTTCGGCCTCGACGAGGACCGGATCGACGAGCTCGGCTTTGGCTAGTCCCTCAGCGGACGCCAGTCCAGGAACGCCGCGAAGCCGTCTGCGAGCGCGAAACGCCGGCGCTCGCCCTTCTCGATGTCGATGATGTAGAAGCCGACGAACTGCGCGGTCTCGACGGCCTCCTGCATGGAGAACGCGACCTTGGTGCCGTCCGGCGACCACTCGATGTCGATGGCGTTGGACTGCCCAAACGCGTCCACCTCGGTCCCGTCGGGCCGGATGAGGTACAGGATCCCGCCCGCCGTGTACGCAAGGAGATCCCCCTTCGGCGACCAGGCGTACGTCTCGCCGACGTCTCGCGCGACCAGGCGCCGCTTGCCGTTCAGCGAGAAGCGCCACAGCGGCCCGCCGAGACCACCGCCACCTCGGCGTTCGAGGACGGCGATCGCCGCGTCGCCGGGGAGCCACGACGGCTGGGTCAACTCTTTGCCTTCAGCCTTGGAGATGAGCCGGAGCTTCGTGCCGTCGAGCGCGATCGTGTAGAGGCGCGTCGCCGTGATCCGATAACCCTTGCCGCCCCGTTGCTTGGCGTAGGTGTAGCGAACGAAGGCGACGGTCTTGCCGTCGTGTGAGAGCACGGGCGACGAGCCGCTCGTCAGCTTCCGCTCGCCGTTCCCGGAAGCGGCGAGCACATGGATCGTGGAGACCTGCGGCGCGAGGCGGAGGCGCTCCACGACGAGAAAGCGGCCGTCGGCCGTCCACGACGGCAGCGTCCCCTCGCCGACGTGCCTCTCGTTCGATCCGTCGCCATTGACCACATAGACCTGGAGCGACCGTGGACCGCCCTGCCGCCGGAAGCGGACGAATGCGATCCTGTTCCCGTCCGGCGACCACTTCGGAAGCACGGGCGATGCCCCGCGCTTCGCCCCGGTCACCCTGCGCGCCTTCTTGCCGTCGTCCTGCACGACCACGATGCGGGTCGGCACCTCGTCGCGGACGACCCCGTACGCAATCTCCTCGTGCTCCTCCGATCCTCCGCACCCGGACAGAACGAGCGCGATAAGGAGCAGGGAATGGCGCAGCGCCGTTCGTCGTTTATCTGAGCGTGAGAACACTTACGGAAATCCGTGCGGAGATCGAGCGCGCAAGCGAGGACCGCGCCGCGCTTCTGCACCGCTTGTCCAAGGTACATGACACCGTCCTCGCCGCCGAGCTCCATGAGCTCGACGCCCGCATCGATGCGCTCTGGGACGAGCACCGCCTTGCGCGAGCCCAGGCCCGCTTCGGCGACCGCGACGAGATCATCCGCCGCGCCCGCCTCGAAGAGCGCATCGACCGCGCAGCCTAGTCAACGAAACGGGGAGGGGCGCCGAAGCGCCCCTCCCCGCTGAAACGACGACCTACTTCTTCTTCGGCTTCACAGGAACGGTCGCGTGACCGACCCACGTATGACCAAGGCTGTCCGTCGCCTCGATGTGGACCTCGTACGTCCCGCGGTGCTGGTACTTGTGCTTCACCGACGGGCCCGTCGTCGTGACATAAGGCGAGCCGTCGCCGAAGTCCCACCGGTACTTCGTGATCGCGGCGCCGACGCTCGAAGACGCGCTGGCCGTCAACGTCACCCGCTTTCCGGGGCCGTTCGAGAGCGAACCGAGCTCGACGGTCAGCTTGTCGAGCAGCCAGTACATCGTCCGGTCTCCGAGCTGCGCAGCCGTGGCGCCGCCCGTCACTCCCTCGATGCCGAAGCCCATCGAGACGGAGCGGTAGCGATACTCCTGCCGCTCTTCCTCGAGGGTGGGATCGGAGCTGCGCCCGAACGAGATCGCGCTGCCGGCCGGGGCCGTGCCGCCGATCTGCCGGAAGAACGCCGTCATCGTCTGCGGCGCGTTGTACGTGTCCGTGTTCGGGCTCGGCGAGTAGGCGTCGATCGAGCTCTGGTTGAGCCCGAGCGTCATCCCCGAGAAGGGCCCGAGCCCGTTGGCCGTCGGCACCGGTGGTGCGCCCGGATAGACGCTGTCCGTCTCGAACGCGAGCCCGAGGTAGCCGCTGACGATCCGCCCACGGTCGAGCCGCGAGTTGAACGACCCGCTGTCCTCGGTCAGCGCCAGGTTCCTTCCAACCGCCCAGAGACGGCCGCCGCTGTCGAGCCACTCGGCGATCGCATCGTGATCGGTCGGGAGGAAGCCGCTCGTGTCGAAGCTGTCGTTGTCACCGGTGAAGACAATCACCGACCGGTACTTGTGGAGACTCAGGACCGGGAGGAAGCCTTCGGCCCAGGGGTCGACGTAGTCGTACGTGAGCCCGAGCGAGTCGAGCATGTTCTTGTACTGCGTCGAATAGTCGACGAAGCTCGCAGGCGCCTCGACCGATGAGCCGTCGTCGTCCACGAGCAGGACGTCAACGGAAGGCGACTGCACGACCCGCAACCAAACCGGGATGTGCAGCCTCCGGCCGGTCGCACGGCTGACGAGAACAACCGATCCCTCGTAGTTCCCGGCCGTCGCTCCCGCGACCGCCTCGAGGGTGACGGGCAGCGATGCTGAACCGGCCGACCCGACGGAGAGCGACGCCGCCCCGGCGATGATGTTGAAGTTCGCCGTCTTCGCGGCATCGCCGGTCTCGACCGTCGAGACGTCCCACGTATCGGCTGCGTCGCTGACGTTCGTGGCCTCGACGGTGAACGTCTTCGATTGTCCTGCGCGGACCTCGCCGGCACTCAGGCTCGGCTTGTCGAAGACGAGCCCCGGGTTACCGGCCTTCGAGAGGTCGATGCGACCGCCTCCCCGATCGAGCACGCCGGCTCGCGACGTCAGGGCCGTGTTCAGGAACACGTCCTCGACCGCCGTCGACATCAACGCCGACTTGATCATCGCCGGCGTCCATGTCGGGTGGAGCTGCACGAGCAGTGCCGCGGCGCCCGCGACGTGCGGCGTCGCCATGCTCGTCCCCTGCTGCGGCCCGAACCCGGTGAACGGGATCGGGAAGTCACCGACGCCGTAGCCACTGGAGAGCACGTCGACTCCGGGGGCGACGACGTCCGGCTTGAGCAGCTTGTCTTGCGTCGGGCCGCGCGAGCTGAACCCGGCGACGACGTCGCCGATGTTCGTCGCAATGTGCGGGCTGTAGGTGAACTTCGCCTCGGCCGTCGGGTTCGCGGCCTGGAACGTCAACATGTTGAGCCCATCGGAGCGGCGCAAGAACCAGGACGGGATGGTGACCTGGTCGGCGACGACGCCGGGGCCCATCGACTGCACGTTGTCGCCGTTCGGCGCCGAGTTGTAGACGAGCGCTGCGACCGCCCCCGCGTTCTGCGCATTCAGCACCTTCGTGCTGAACTCGCAGACGCCCCGCTGGATGACCGCGATCTTGCCCGCGAGCGAGCCGGCCGGCAGCGTGGCGCAGGCCAGGTTCGTACCGCCCGAAGCCCGAGCATACGGATGCGGCCCGAAGGTGGTCGTGATCTGCGGCCCGAAGCCCGCGGCTCCCACATCCCTCCCGACGAGGTTCGTCGGCACCGGCGGCGGGCCCGTGACGTCGACGAAGCCGGGAACGATCGTCGTGTTCTTGGTGACCGCTCCGACGGCGATCAACTTGGGTGAAGCGGAAGGAAGATTGCCGGTCGCCGTCGCCGGACCGCCGTTGCCTTCGGCGTAGACGCCGACAACGCCCGCGTCAACGGCGGCCTCGGCCGACTGAACCATCGGATCCGGCCAGTCGAGCGTGTTCTGGTGGCTCGAGCCCCAGGAGTTCGACAGGACGTCCGCCCCGTCGCGGACCGCGTCCTCGATTGCCTGGACGATCTCGACCACGAAGCCGTTGCCGTTCTCGAACGGATCCGCGCTCGTGCTCGGGTAGAAGATGCGGTAGTTCATGAGGTACGCCTTCGGCGCGATACCGGTGAGGGCGACCGTCACACCCTGCGAAGTCGCCATCGTGCCGGCGTTACAGGCGACCGTCCCCGCGGTGTGTGTGCCGTGCGGACTCGCGTCCGCGGTCCCCTGCACCGGCGTTCCCTCGCCCGGCGCGGGAGGATCCGTCGGCCGGAAGTACGCCCGGGCAGCGATCACCTTGTTGTTCGTGAAGCGCGTGTCGCCCTTCGGGTAGCCCGCCGGCGCGGTGTAGCCGACGTCGTTGAAGCACGGGTTGCCCGTGTAGTTGCCTGCGGCGTCCTTGGTGACGTAGATGCCGCTGTCGATAACCGCGACCTTGATCCCGGCACCGGCGTTCGCCTGTCCTCCGACCTCGGCCCAGAGGGCCGGCGCGCCGATCTGCGTGGGCGTGGCGTACATCAGTGGCCGGTAGGGGATGTCGGGCGTCACCGCCCGGACCCCTTTCATCCGGCGCACCTTGGCCGCCTGCGCCTTGCTCATCCGGACCGCCATGCCGTTGAGCGTGATACGGAACATCCGCTCGACGCGCACCCCACGCACAGCCCGGCGCAGGCGCGCCGCGAAGCCGGTCTGCGCCCGAGCGAGCCGGTTGAGGTACCGGCGGTTGACCGCGGCCTTGAGA
>DASZCE010000357.1:0-2363 GCA_035943455.1 Gaiellaceae bacterium
GCGTCAGTGCCCCTTCCAGTGATGCCGCCGAGCTTCTGGGTCGCGAGTCGAAAGCGCCGACTCGTCGGCGCCGACCAGAAGAGGTCGCGCCGGCTTCGCCGGTGCGACCGTCTGAAGCCAGAGCGCGCACTCTGACGAGCCAAGGCTGGATTGCCTTGGTGAGGAGGAGGGTGGCGTCTGGCGCCGTGTAATCGCGGGCGAGAAGCAGGCGTGTATTGCCTGGAGGAGCACTAGCTCTTTCGGATCGCCCGCAGCGCGGCGCCGAGCGACTGGCGCCCGTGAAGCACCGGCTCGAAGAGATCGCCATGCTCCTCGACCCGTGCGCGGACGACGTCCATCGTGAACGCCAGCGGATCGAGCTTCTCGTCGACTTCGTCCCACCGTAGCGGCGTCGAGACCGGGGCGCCGGGTCGAGGGCGAACCGAATACGCAGCGGCGATCGTCTTCCCCTCCCCGTTCTGGTTGGAGTCGATCAGGACGCCACGCCGCTTCGCCTTCGACCACTCCGTCGTGACGAGCCCCCGGTGCGCACGGGCGAGCGCGGAGGCGACGATCGCCGAGAACTCCCGCGTGTCGTCGTAGGTATGGCGGCGGGAGATCGGAACGAGCACGTGGATGCCGTCCGACCCGCTCGTCTTGACCACGCTCTCGAGCTCCAGCGCGTCGAGCGCCTGCTTGACGAGCAGCGCGACCTCGACCGTCTCCTTGAAGCCGACGTCGTCCGAAGGGTCGAGGTCGAAGAGCACCCAGTCGGGCCGCTCGGGCTTCTGGACGCGCGAGTACCAGGCGTTCAGGTCGATGCAGCCCATGTTCACCATCCAGAGGAGCGCAAGCTCGTCGTTGACGAGCGGCGCGCGGATCTTCCGCCTCTGCCGCGGCGACTCGCGGGTTGTCACGACGAGCTCCACCGTCGGGATCCAGTCGGGCATGTGCTTCGGCGCGTCTTTCTGGAAGAAGAACTTGCCGTACGCGCCGTCGGGGTAGCGCTTCATCGTGAAGGGCCGGTCCTTCAGATGGGGAACGACCACCGGCGCGACGTCGCGGTAGAAGGCGAGGAGGCCGCCCTTCGTGATCCCCTCGTCCGGCCAGAAGGGCTTGTCCAGGTTCGACAGCTTCAAGACGCGCTTGCCCTTGCGGATCTCGTTCGGGATCGGCTCCATCGGCTGGGGCTCCTCTCTCGCGACGTCGTCGGCGGATTTGTCCTCGCGCAAGCCCTGGTAGGACGGTGCCCGCAGCCGACCGTCGTGCGTCCACTCGACGAACTCGATCTCCGCAACGAGCGTCGGCTCCACCCAGCGAATCGCGTCGCGCCGCACCTTCGGCATCTTCGGCACCTCGCGGAACGGCGGCTCGGCTCGTTCCAGCGGCTTCAGCTTGGCGAGCAGACGCTCGATCTCCTCGTCCGTGAAGCCGGTGCCGACGTTGCCGGCGTACCGCAATTCGCCGTTCTCGTCGTGGTAGCCGAGGATGAGCGAGCCGAACCGTCCCGAGCGACGTCCCTGGCCTCGGGTGTAGCCCGCGACCACGAACTCCTGCCGGCCGTGCGTCTTGATCTTGAGCCAGTCGCGCGTGCGCCTACCCGGGTAGTAGCGCGAGTCGCGCCTCTTGGCGACGATCCCCTCGAAACGCTGCTCCTGAGCAGCGCGGTAAAGCGCCTCTCCGTCGTCGAAGGTCTCAGAGAGCTGAACGGTCCGGTTCCGGCGGTCGAGGAGCGCCGCCAGCCGCTCGTGCCGCTCCTCGAGCGGGCGGTCGAGCCAGGCCTCGCCCTCGATCTCGAGCAGGTCGAAGGCGACGAAGATGTAGCGGGTTCCCGTCTTTCCCTGCTGCATCGCGGAGAACGTCGCGCGGCCCTCCTCGTCCAGCGCGCAGACCTCGCCGTCGAGCACGCAGTCAGGCGTCTTTACGGATCGTTCGATCGCATTCGCGATCGAACGAAAACGCTCCGTCAGGTCGTTCCCGTTCCGGCTCGTCAACGTGGCTTCGCCGCCATGGAGATCCACGATCGCGCGGTAGCCGTCCCACTTGACCTCGTACAGCCACTCTGGACCCTTCGGCACCTCTTTCGCCAGGGTCGCCAGCATCGGTCTGTACCGGACACGCTTCCTTTCCGCAACCGCGGCGGATTGGTCGCGTTTGCGAAGGAGGAGCCAGTTCTTGGGATCGCCGTCGAGCTTGGCGGGGACGAGTGTCCACGTCCCGTCGAGCCGATCGCCGTGCAGCCGAACGGTCAGCCCGCCGTTCTTCTTCTCCTCGACCAGCTCGTACGTGCCCTTGTCCCAGATCTCGACGAGCCCCGCGCCGTACTCGCCCTTCGGAATCTCGCCCTCGAAGGTGGCGTACTCGAGCGGGTGGTCCTCGACGTG
>DASZCE010000358.1:0-2351 GCA_035943455.1 Gaiellaceae bacterium
GCGAAGAGCTGCGGCCGCGAGCGACGCCTGCCTCGTGCCGCCGATCCCGATCGAGAGGTGGTCGTTCGTGCCGCGGATCGCCGCCGAGATCGACGCCGTGACGTCGCCGTCCTGGATCAGCTTGATCCTGGCGCCGGCGGCGCGAATCTCCTCGATCAGGTCGTGGTGGCGGGGGCGGTCGAGGACGATCGTGGTGATGTCCCCCACCCTCCGGCCGAACGCCTCGGCGATCGCCTGGATGTTGTCCGCAACCGGCCGCAGCAGATCGATCTTCCCGCGGGCGACGGGCCCGACCGCCATCTTCCGCATGTACATGTCCGGCAGGGTCTGAAGGGAGCCAGGCTCTCCGACCGCGATCATCGACATCGCGCCGCTGCCGCCGCGTGCGACGATGCCGCTGCCCTCGAGCGGGTCGACGGCCAGTTCGACCCTCTCGCCGCCGCTGCCGATCCGTTCACCCTCCTCCGGCATCTCGCCCACGCTTCCGCCGACGACGATCCGCCCGTCGATCGGCAGAAGCTCGAGCTCCTCCCGCATTCCCGACGCGGCAGCCTCGAGGGCTGCGGTCTCGTCGGCGCGCCCGAGCCAGCGGGCACCGGCGAGGGCGGCGCGTTCCGTCGTTCTCGCGTAGCTCTCGCAGAGACAGCGACGAGCGACGCGGCTTGCGAAGTCGGGAGCTTCCGGCTTCGCGGCGACGTCCGTCACGCCCGGACTGTACGTGCTGCGTCAGCGGCGGAGAGCACGAGCTCCATCACGGCAGCGATCGCCTTTTCGCGGTCGCTGTTCTCGATCACGGGCACGCCCTCCACCTGCGCCCGCTCGGTGATGAAGTCCTGGAGGTAACGGATATCGCCCATCCGGTCGAGGTACTTGTCGAGCGGGCGGAGGCCGTTCGAGGACATGTCGCGGATCCAGAAGTGCCCCGCATGCGTCTCTTCGTTCGCGATCGCGACCACGCAGTCGACGACGAGCGCGCCCTTGATCTCACGAGGAAGCATCCCGGGAACGAGATGCACACCCTCGAGCACGGTCGACCACCCCTCCTCGAGGGCGCGATCGACCGCGGCCTGGACGCCGACGAGCACGTGGCGAGTCTGCTCGAGAAATCCGTGCAACAGCGGGTCGACCTCCTGCTCCTGCGCCGTCGGTAGCGCCTTGCCCGCGTCGAAGCTGGACATATGGATCGCAGGCAAGAACTCGGGCGTGAAGAGCGCGCGCATCGTCTGCCGGACGAAGTCCGTGGAGGTCACGCGCGTGATCCCCAGCCGGTACGCGACCTCGGTCGCGACGGTCGACTTCCCGGTCCCAGTAGCGCCGCCGATGAGCACAATCAACGGCATCTCGAGCTCGGTGAGCTCGTGATAGCGCCGTAGGTGGTGGATCGCCCGCTCCCCCTCTTCCTCACCGAGGACGACGACGGCGAGCTCCTTCAGCCGGTCGAGATCGATGATGTGCTTGCCGCGCTGGGAGAGATCCTGCTCGACCGTGCGCGCGAGCTCCACGGCCCGCTCGGCGGTCACGCCGGCGCGGATCAGCGCCCGCGCCATCAGCCCCTTCGAGTAGGGCTGCTCGTCGCTTCCCAAGGGAAGCGGATCGGTGTAGCGGCGCTCGGCCATCAGGCGACGGCCTCCGCCGTCGGCTCGACGGCGGCCTCGGCGAGCTCGCGCAGCGCCTCGTCGAGATCGGGCTGGTTCTGCAGCGGGACGACGTCGTTGTCCGCAAAGACGACGTCAACGCCGCTCTCATCGGCCGCCTCGCAGACCACATCGATCGCCGCCGCCTTGATCTCGACGAGGTAGACGTCGGCTTCGACTCGCTCCAGATCGTGGCGAAGCTCCTTCCGGTTCGAGAGGTTCGCCGAGACGGTGACCTCAGCGGCCCCGTGCTCCTCGAGGAGGTGGCGTTCGAGGCGCCCGGCTGCAGACGGCGCTGCGGTCGTGAAGAACGCGACCCGCTTCCCTGCGATCGACTCGACCGGGCGTGGGCGGAGCACGGTCGCCACGACGGGCACGTCCTTGACGTGTCGAACGGCGCCGGCGACGGCGTCGTGGTCGGCGCCGTCTTCAGCCATCGTCAGCACGACGAGGTCGGAGACCAGGATCCGGTAGGCGTTCAGGTAGCCGCTGACGAGCTCGGGATCCTGGTGTGCTCCCGCGACGAGGATTCGCCGATCGACGTCGACCGGCGGAATCGCCGCGCCGCTGCCGTCGAAGATCACGAGCTCAGGCTCGCGCTCGAGCGCCTTGTGCATCCCCGCCGCGACGTTGCTCGTCCACACGGCGCCCGCGAGGCCTCCCCCCGCCCGCCGGCAGCCGATCGTCGGCACCCCGGCGAGGGCGGCGGTCTCGAGA
>DASZCE010000359.1:0-7774 GCA_035943455.1 Gaiellaceae bacterium
CGTATGAGGCTGCGCCGGAGCAACGTCAGCGCTTCCTGCGGGGCGACGGGCTCGAGCTTGTCGATGATCGTCGAGATCGCGTTCCCGCCTGCGACGAGGCTGAAGACGCCGACGGCGACGAGCAGGGCCGAGGGAATCGCGAGGAATGCGTAATAGGCCAGCGCGGCTGCCAGGTTCGTGATGTGGTTCTTCACGGACTCCTTGGCGGCGCGGACCAGGATCGCGAGGTAGTCGCGTTTGGAGAGTTCAGCCGGGCCGGGGTCTCTGAGCTTCGGCTCTTCGTGTTCCGGCTGTGGTTCGGTGCGGACCTCGGACATGCACGTTGCCTTCCCGATCGACCGCCCCTCGAATCGCGCCTGCCGCGATCCCGTTTCTGGCACATCTGCCGCTGCGCGGTGCACAATGAAAGGGTCGTGTCACAGGTCGCTGACTATCTGGACGCAGCCCGCGGCGCCGCGGCACGAAACGCCTGGCGCCAGGCCTACAACGCGTATTCGGATGCCGATCGCGACGATCTGACGGCCGCCGACCTGGAGACCTACGCGGAGGCGGCCTGGTGGAGCGGCAGGCTCGACGAGGCGATCAGCCTCCGCGAGCGCGCCTACGCCGGGTTCGCGGCCGCCGGGGACACGCTTTCCGCCGCCCGGGTCGCGCTCATACTCTCGTCAGATCACGCCGGTCGTGGCGCCTTCGCCGTCTCGCACGGCTGGTTCGCGAACGCCGAGCGCTTGCTGGAGGCGGAGCCCGAATCCGCAGTTCACGGGGTCCTTGCACTCACGCGCGGCGTCAACACGATGTTCGCCGAGGGCGATCTGCCGACCGCGATTACCCAACTCGAGGAGGCGTTCCAGCTCGCGCGACGCTTCGGAGATCGGAACACGCAGGGTCTCGCCCTCGCGGCGAAGGGTCGATGCCTGATCAAGACCGGCGAGATCGAAGCCGGGCTCGCGCTCATGGACGAGGCGAGCGCCGCGGCGGTGAGCGGTGAGCTTCAGGCGTATTCGACCGGGCTGGTCTATTGCATGACGATCAGCTCGTGCCAGGACCTCGGCGACTACCGACGCGCCGCCGAGTGGACCGAGGCCGCGAACCGCTGGTGCGACCGCCTCGACGTGAGCGGCTTCCCAGGCGCGAGTCGCATCCACCGGGCCGAGATCATGCGCCTGCGAGGCGAGCTGCAGGAAGCAGAGAAGGTGGCGCTGGCAGCCTGCGAGGAGCTCCACGACTTCGAACGCGCGATTACGGCCGCGGGCTACTACGAGGTCGGTGAGATCCGCCGTCGTCTGGGCGACTTCACGGCGGCAGAGGACGCCTACAGCACCGCGAACGAGCTTGGACACAATCCGCAGCCCGGCCTCGCCCTGCTACGCCTGGCCGAAGGCAAGATCGACGCTGCGGTCGCGGGGATCACCCGCAGCCTTCAAGACGTCGAAGAACCCCTGGTGCGCCTACGACATCTGCCGGCGCAGGTCGGCATCGCGATCGCCGCCAACGACATCAAGACCGCGCGCGCTGCCGCGGCGGAGCTCGAGCAGATCGTCGACTCGTACAAGATCGGCGGCCGCCGCGCTCCGGCGTTCGACGCGACCGTGCACATCGCCTCGGGTCGCATCAAGCTTGCCGAGGGCGACGCGGACGCGGCGACCGCAGACCTGCGGCGCGCGCGGGACGAGTGGAAGGAGGTCGGGGCGCCCTACGAGACGGCGCAGGCTCGAATGCTGCTGGGCCTTGCCTTCAGACGCCAGGGCGACGAGCATGCAGCAACTCTGGAGCTGGAGGCAGCGCTCGCCACCTTCGAGCGGTTGGGCGCGCGCCCTGACGAGGAGCGCGCCAAAGAGCTCCTCGGGCGGCAGCAAGCCCGCAGAACGTTCGTCTTCACCGACATCGTCGATTCGACCAGGCTCCTGGAGACACTCGGGAACGAGAAGTGGAAGAGGCTGCTCGCGAGGCACAACGAGCTCCTCCGAGAACGGATCGTCGACTGCGGCGGTGAGGTCGTCCAGCAGACCGGGGACGGCTTCTTCGCTGCGTTCGAGAACCCGAAGGCGGCGATCGAGGCCGCGATCGGGATCCAGCGAGCGCTCGACGCCGAGATCGTCGCGCCGGACGTGCGGATCGGCGCGCATACGGGGGGAGCGTTCGAGAGTGACAGCGAGTCGAACCGCTACGTGGGCGACGCGGTCCACCTCGCCGCCCGCATCGGCGCTGCAGCGGGCGCGGGCGAGATCCTGGTGAGCTCGGAGACGGTCGACGGGATCGGCAGCTTGCGGCTATCAGAGCCGCGGTCGGAGGTCTTCAAGGGCTTCGAGCAGCCCGTCGAGGTCGTCGCCGTCGACTGGCGCTAGCGCTCGGCGCGGGCCGTGCCGAGGATGTACGGCGCCGCGGTCATCGTCGCGAGCGACGACGAATGGAAGCCGCGGCCGAGCGCCGTGAACCGAAATCCCGCTGCCCGTATCGCGGACTCCGTATCCCGCGTCGTCTCGCAGCCGCCGAGCGCGCGCGTCCAGAAGAGACGGTCAAAGACTCGCTGGAACGCACGGAAGGCGGCGTTCGGCGAGCGAACGTGCTCCCAGAAGCGAAGCTCCCCGCCCGGGACGAGCACCCGCCGCAACTCTGCGAGCGCGGCGGCGGGATCGGGCACGCTGCAGAGGACGCCCATGACGACGGCGGCGTCGAAGCTGCCGTCCTCGGCCGGCAGGGCCGCCGCGTCGCCGTCGACGATCTCGATCCGAACGCTGGCCGCCCCCGCTCGGTCGGCCGCAGCCGCTCGGGCCGCCGGATCGGGCTCGACGGCGAGGACGAGCTCGACTTCAGGCGGATAGTGCTCGAACGAGCGGCCGTCGCCGCTCCCGACCTCGATCACCCGCCCGCTCAGCCCCGCAAGCGCCTTTCGGCGGAGCTCACGGTGGACAGGGTCAGGCCGCCGCAGCTCGCGCCGCTCGAGGTAGCGGGCGAAGCGCGACTGCCGCGGCCCGTAGAGCGACGACGCCGTCGTCCCGGCCAGGTCGGAGCTAGCTGGGCTGGACCTCGTCGATCACCTCGTAGACGCCGTCGGCTCCCGTTGACTCGACGTACGGCGCCATGCGGGCGAACCGTGAGCGCTGCATCTCCTGTATTTCCGGGTCGCTTCGGCGCTCCGCGAGGTCGCCTTCGTAGAAGCCGAAGGCGATGATCTCGTCGGGGTCGTCGACGTTTCGCAGGATGTACGCCTTCTGCGCGCCCTCTGGCCATTCGTCGGGCTGCCAAGCCTTGCGCCAGTCGTCATACGTGCCGGGCTTGAGCCTCCTGACAGTGAGTAGTGCGTGCATCGATTCCTCCTCTACGTCTCACGCGCTTTCCGAAGTTGCCGGAGCGTGGCCGTCACTTCGCCGGTGCGATGTTGAGGTTCATGCGGAACAGATTGGTGGGATCGTATTTCGCCTTGAGCTCGGCCAGGCGGTCGTAGTTGACGCCGTAGCCCGCGCGGACGAGCGCGTCCTTCTCCTCTCCGAGCCCGGGGAAGTTGAGATAGAGGCCGCCGGTCGAGTGCCGGCCGATCGTGTCCCAGGCATCTCGGCCCCAGGCGATCGCCTCGTCCGTCTGCGAGGCGTCGGTCCAGCTCACCTCGGCGGTGACGAGGAAGGGTGCGTCACGACCGGCGTAGGCCGTTTCCGTCTCGCCGACCCGGCTGATAGCGCCGCCGTGGTGCCAGACGGTGATGTCCGTGAGCGGCGTCGGCCGCCGCGACGCGAGATCGGCGACCGTTTCGATGGCGGCATCGGAGAGCTCGGCGAGTGCGCGTGACTTCCAGTAGCGGAGCTGGCCCTTGGGGAAGAGAGCGTCGAAGCCGCTCTGCAGGCCGATCCACGGCCAGGGGCCGCTCAGGTCGATGAGCGGCTGGCCGAGCTCCCGCAGCGGCTGCACCACCGGTTCGCCGTCCTCCACCGACCCCGCGTACGCAGCCGCGACGATCACAACCTGCTTTCCGTGGTGTTCGGGCGGAAAGGGATCGGCCGGGGGGACGCTCCAGAAGAACCCCACCGAGCTCAGCTCCTCGGGGGCGGTGGCCATAAAGTCGCGCCATGCGGGCAACACGGCCATCGCCTCCTCGAGCGGATAGAAGACGGCGGCGACCATCACCATCGGGCCGACCTGGTGCGCCTGGAACTCGAAGGAGGTGACGACGCCGAAGTTGCTCCCGGCACCGCGCACTGCCCAGAAAAGGTCCTCGTTGTCGGTCGCGCTCGCCCGGCGGAGCTGGCCGTCGGCGGTGACGATCTCCGCCGAGCGCAGGTTGTCGATCGAGAGCCCGTGCTTGCGACGGAGGTGTCCGACCCCACCGTGGAGCGTGAGGCCGGCGATTCCTGTCGTCGACACGACGCCGCCGGGCACGGCGAGACCGAAGAGCTGTGTCTCGCGATCGGCATCTCCCCACGTGGCGCCGCCCTGGGCCCGCACCGTTTGCGTCTCGGGGTCGACATGGACGCCGTTCATCTGCGACAGGTCGATGACGAGGCCGCCGTCGTTCACGGCGTTGCCCGCGACACCGTGGGCGCCCGCCTTGATCGAGAGGAGCAGGTTATGCTCCCGCGCGAAGTTGACCGCATCGACAACGTCGGCCGCCCCGGTGCACTGCACGATCAAAGCGGGCCGTCGGTCGATCAGCGCGTTCCAGATCGCGCGCGCGTCGTCATAGCCGGCGTCATCGGGGCGCAGCACCGGTCCCCGCACACCTGCGATGAAGGACTCGACAGCCTGCTCGTCGAGCGTCGTCGTCGCAACAGTCTCTGTCGTCATGTCTGCGCGCGTGGTCATCGGTTCGCTCCTTTCACGTTTTGGGCTGGGAGCGACGTCGGCGGGCACTCCGCATGGAGAACGTTCTTGCTTGACCGCCGCATCACGCTCGCTGCTCTCGTCTCGCGTCGGCGTTGAACGTTACGCTCGGTGCGCGGCGGCAACCCAACATCGGCCGGCATTAAGCGCGCTCGATCAGCTCAACGCGATAACCATCCGGATCTCGCACGAACGCGATCAGCGAGCCGCCCTCCCGAACCGAGTACGGCGGCCGCTCGGGCTCGATGCCGTGCTCGTCCTTCAGCTTGGCAAGCGTCGCGTGAATGTCGTCGACGGTCAGAGCTACGTGTCCATAACCCGTACCGATCTCATACGAGTTGATGCCGAAGTTGTACGTCAGCTCGAGTTCCGGAACGTCCTTTCCGGGGACGCCGAGGAAGTAGTTGATCGCCTCGTCGCGGATCGGCAGCTCTCGTCGTTTCTCGAGACCAAGCGCCTCATAGAACGCGACTGACCGCTCTGGGTCAGTGATCCGGTAGCACGTGTGGATTAGCTCCATATCCAACCGATCCTAACGCCGTGCTCGTGGGCGTTCGCCGGCGGTGGCCGGCAGCTGCATTAGCGAGTACGAATGACTACGAGCTTGTCGACGGCCGACTCCGCGCCCCAGACCTGCCCGGGACGGCCAAGAAGCTGGCGGACGGCCGCCGCGCGGCTCGGCAGGCCGATCCTGCGGAAGCGCCCGGTACGGGGGTCGAAGCGGACGATCGCGTTGGCGCCGAAGTCGCTCAGCCAGACGACGTCGCGGTCATCGACATAGATCGCGTACGGTTGCGGTCCCGCCCCCGGCAGCCGCCACTCGCGCCAGCTGCGCGTCCGCGGGTCGTGGCGGCCGACCTTGCCTGCGTTCCATTCGCTGATCCACACACGGCCACGTGAATCGGCCCATGCACGGCGAGCACCCTGGCCCGGCGTCGGGGGCTCGAGCACCGTCGCCGTCCCTGTCCTTGGATTTATGCGTCCGACATAGGAGCCGGCGAGTGAGGCGTAGTAGACGAAACCGCCCCGGCCGACGGTAATGCCGTACGGCCCCTCGCCGCGGGGCGCGCGAAACACGCGCATTCTGCCGCTACGTGGGTCGAGGCGGCCGTAAACGCCACTCTGCCCGGTGAACCAGAGGACTCCGCGGCGGTCGAAAACCGCGGTGTTGAGGTTCGCCCAGCCACTCGAGGCCGGGAGCCGGTGGACGCGGACCGCCTTCGTGCGCGGATCTACGCGGACAATCGCATTGAGCCCGCCGTCGGTGATCCACGGCGCCCCGTCAGGTCCGACGATCACGCCGTGCGGGGCCGAGTCCTCGCCGAGCGGAATACGAGTGCTGCGACCCGTCGCGGGATCAAGTCGGCCCAGTGCGCCGGAGCCTTGTGCCGTATACCACACGCTTCCGTCGCGGGCCGGAGCGACGTCGTGGGGATGCGTCCCGGCCGGAACCGGATATTCGCGGACAGCGAACGCGCGTGCCGCCGGGGCGAGCCGCGCCCACGCCTGTGGGAGAACCGTCTTTTCCAGCCGGAAGCGGCCTCGGCCGAGCGGGCGAAAGATGGCGGCTTCGCCTTCGGCCAACGAGATGTTCGCGGCGTCTTGGATGTTGAAGAGATGGGCGACGAGAATCGTGTTCGCGTGGGTGGGACGCGTGGACAGTAGGCGGCGGAGCGCGCGCCGTCTGCGCTCACGGACGGCGTTCGGGACAGACGCGATGCCCGTTAGATCGTCGGTCGTACGGAAACGACCGAACGCGAGCCGGGCCGTGTCCTTCGAGCGGCAGTAGCGGCTGCTGAGGACGGTGCCGACCGGAATCCGAAGGTCCTTCCATGCACGCCCAACCGCGCGTGCATCAGCACGGCCCCGCTCGTTGAGATTCCGCTGCGTCCGACAGCTCGCCAGCGACGTATCGGTCATCGACATGTCGGTTGCCGCATGGCGGAAGTAGATGACGAGTCCGCCGCGACGGAGTGCAGAGACCAGTTCGCGGCCGCGCGGCTTGTCAGCTGCGTTCTCGTGGTGAGGTGAGGTCGTGAGCGTCGTGCCCGAACCGCCGCAGCCGACCGGCACGAGTCCCGACACGGCGACGGCGGCGATGACGGGGAGCCGACGGAGCCACACGTCAGACGTTTTAGCGTGTCCTCCTCGGCGCGTCGCCGCCGATCCCTGACGGCAAGTGACGGGCGGCACGCAACCTGCGGCCGAGTGGATACAACGTCGCTATTCCTCTCGTCGGGGGACGCCCGAGCGCGGCGGAGCCTCGGGCTGCGGCGTCTCTTCTTCGCCGGTCGGCACGCGCCGGTCGTCCGGCTCGCGGTTGCGCGCCTCGAGCCCGGGCTGTCCGGCATCCGCCTCGATCGGGGGGCGGCGGCCCGGCTCGGGGACCCGCTCCGTCCTTGGGCCGGTCGTGTCGAACGTGAGTCCGAATGCGAGGCCGACCCCGAATGCGAGTGCAGGCCAGGCCTTCATGAGGTCGCCGACGAGGCTCTCCAATCCGACGTCGTCGGACCAGCCGCGTACGTGGCTGCCGAGCCAGTGGTCGCCCGGCTCGGCGGCGACGACTACCCAGCCGCCGGCGATGAGCGCCGGCAGGAAGCCGAGCAGGAAGACGGTGCCGGAGATTCGCGGCCATCCCCACTTCGTCCAGCCGCCGAGCAGCTGCGAGAGCGCCATGATCAGGCCTGCAGCCGCGATCAGTCCTGCGGCCCACCAGAACTCGCCGATCGTTGCTTCGCCCTCGCCAGGCAGCGCGCTCGCCCCCCACCAGATCAGGAAGCCCGCGACGACGACGCCAAGCAGCGTCGTTGCGCCTCTCGTCAAGCCCTGCATGCCATCACCTCGCCCTCCCGGTTGGGTCCAGCGGCAAACAAACGCCCGTTGAAGGGCGCGATTATGCCTTTGCACATCGGGTAAGCAACGCGTGATGCGGACTGTGCTCTCAGCCGCATTGGCCCTCGTC
>DASZCE010000360.1:0-5530 GCA_035943455.1 Gaiellaceae bacterium
ACCCAGGAGCAGGCGGTCCGCGTGACCCCGTCCCGCGAGCTCGGCGATCAGCCCCAGAATCGTCGAGTCCGGCCAGTACTTCGTCCGGGCGGGCCCGTCCAGCTGCAGCCAGGCGCCGGTCGCAGCCGTCTCGGCGTGCTCACCCGGATCGGGGTTGCGGTCGAGGTGGGCGAGGATCACGCGCCCCGGCGAGACGCCCAGGCCCCGTAGCCGCTCCACGATCGCGAGTCCCATCGTCCCGTGCTCGGTGTGGACGCAGACCGGCGCGCCCACCTGCGCGTGTGCCGAAGCGGCAGCCGCGAACGCATTCGCCTCGAACGGTGTGATCGTGTGGTAGCCGGCGCCGATCTTGATCACGCCGCAGCGTTCGAGGTCAGCGGCGAAGCGCGCGGCGAGCGCCTCTTCGCTCTCGGCCCGAAGGGGGTCGTCGGCTTCGTAGTGCACTTCGCGGTGGAGTCCAGTCGCGGCGACCACGTGGAGGCCGACCGCTTCGGAGACGGCGCGCAACCCATCCAGATCGCGGCCGAGGCCGATCGGTGTCCAGTCAACGAGCGCCCGCGCGCCTGCATCGTGAAGCGTCGTCGCCTCCTCGATCGCCTTCGAGACGTCGGTGTATTCGTCGCCCGGCTGAGCGGGCGTGACGAGAAACAGGTGCTCGTGCGCGTCGCACGGCCCGAGCTCGGCGGGAGCGATGTCGCCGCGGATCGTGCGAATGACCTCGGCCACGCGCGGACCCTACGGTCTTGCAGCAGGGTTGTCCGGGACCTGGGGGGAAGCTAATCTGGCGGCCTCGCCCGTGTTCCAACCCGGCTGGTTGAGATTTTCGCCCTGGTTGCTGGCCGCGGTCGGCGTCCTGCTCGAGGCCGCCGCCACGGCGCCGTTCGCGCTGGTCGACCTCCCGGAGTTGTCCGTTGCACTGGCGATCTTGATCAGCGCCGCGGTCGCCTTCGTCGTCGGCCCTCGCTGGGGACTCCTCGTCGCCGCGATCGGCTCGTTGCTTGTCTTCCTGTTTCCGGCCCATCAGGATGTCCGAGCGCTGGCCGCGCTTCCCGTCTGGCTCGCGCTCGCGGCGGCCGTCGGCATGGTGGGTGATCGTCTCCGCGCCGCGGCCCGCGATCGCCGGCTCGCAGCGAGCGAGGTCGACGCCTTCCGCGCCGACCCGTCGCAGGCGCTCGTCGAGCTCGACCTCGACGGACGGATCACCGGCTGGAGCCGCGGGGCCAGGGAGGTCTACGGCTACGACGCGGAGGAGGTCGCCGGCGAGGAGATCGCGCTGCTGACGAACGGAGCGGGCGCGGAGGAGGTGCGCGAAGCTCTCGGCCTCGTCCGAGAGGGCGACCGAAAAGAGCTCGAGCGCCTCCACCATCGCCGGAAGGACGGAGACGACGCTCTCGTCTCCCTGTCGCTGGCGCCTATCTCGGACGGCGGCCGAGTCGTTGGTGCCTGCGCGGTGATCCACGACGAGACCGAGCAACGCCGGCTCCGCGAAACGGTGGAGGAGGGCGAGGCCAAGTACCGAGCGCTTGCCGAAGGCCTGCCGCTCGTGACGTGGCTGTCCGCGCCGGACGATCCCAGCTCTTCTATCTACGTCAGCGGCCAGATCGAGTCGCTGCTCGGGTACTCGACGGCGGAGTGGCGCGACGACCCCGAGCTCTTCTCGAACGTCCTGCATCCCGACGACAGGGAGCGTGTCCTCGAGCGTCGCAAGACCGCCGTCGCAAATGGCGGCGCTCCGATCCACGACGAGTACCGCCTGATCTCGCGCGCGGGGGTGGTCGTCTGGGTTCGCGAGCACACGACGTTGCTCCGCGACGGCCGCGGCGAACCCCTCTACCTCCAGACGTTCTTGCTCGACGTCGGCGAACGGAAGCGGGCCGAGCAGGAACGGGAGCGGCTGCTGGCGGCCGAGCGGGCGGCCGCTTCGCGGACGGTGGAGCGGCAACGCCGCCTCGACTTCCTTCGCGAGGCGGGCCAGCTCCTTTCGTCCTTGCTCGACCATGCGAGCGCAATCCAGAGGGTCGCGGAGCTGGCGGTTCGAGACTATGCGGACTGGTGCGTGGTCGACATCGTCGAGGAGGGAGGACCGCTCCGGCGGCTTGCGACCGCGCGCGGCGAGCTGTTGAAGCACGAGGCCCGTGCGCGGCCCGACGAGGAGCCGGGCGCGGCGGTGCACGCCGTCGTCGAGAGCGGAGCGCCGATGATCGTGCCGGCGCTCGGCTCGAGCGCGAGCGACGACGAGTCGCCGCGCCTCCTCGGTGGCATCGAGGTGCGATCCGCCCTCTGCGTGCCGTTGCGGGCCCGAAAGCGATCGCTGGGCGCCCTGACGCTCGCTCGCACCGAGTCGCAAGACGTCTACGGAGCAGACGACCTGGCCCTCGCCGAGGATCTCGCGGCGCGGATCGCGGTCGCGATCGACCGCGGCCACCTGTATCGGGAGGTCGAGCAACGCGCCGATGCGGCCCGCGTGCTCCAGCATGTCGCCGACGGCGTTCTGCTCCTCGACCGCAACGGAATCGTGAGGCTCTGGAACCCGGCGGCCGAGGCGATCACGTCGATTCGCGCCGAGGACGTCGTCGGCCACCCGGCCGGCGAGGTGATCCCCGGCTGGCGCGACTCCGCGGATTCCGTGCCGGTGTCCGAGACCCCCGACCCCGGGCATGCCGAGGTCGTGATCCCGATTGAGACGGAGATCGGAGAGCGCTGGATCTCGATCTCGGGTGTCGAGTTCTTCGGAGGGACGGTCTACGCCTTCCGCGACCTCACCGAGATCAGGCATATCGAGGAGCTCAAGGCGGATTTCATCGCGACGGCGTCACACGAGCTCCGCACCCCGCTCGCCGCTGTCTACGGCGCTGCCCAGACGCTCCTGCGCCACGACTTCGCCCTCGACGAAGGAGGTCGCGACCGGTTTGTGTCGCTCATCGCCGAGGAGTCGGACCGGCTGGGCCGGATCGTGAACGAGATCCTGCTCGCGAACCAGCTGGAGGCAGGGCGGCTCGATCTCGGGATCGAGCCGTTCGATCCGGTCGAGATCGTGGAGCGGGTCGTCGAGGCGACGCGGGCGTACGCACCGCCCGAGATCGCATTCGAGGTGCGGACCGAAGGCGAGCTCCCGCGCGTTGCAGGCGATCGGGACAAGGTGCGGCAGGTGCTCGTGAACCTCATCGAGAATGCGATCAAGTACTCGCCCGACGGCGGCCGGATCGAGCTCGGCGTCGAGGCGGTGGACAGCGACGTCCGTTTCTCGGTCAAGGACGAGGGGCTCGGGATCCCGCCTGAGGAGCAGGCGCGCGTGTTCGAGAAGTTCTACCGCCTCGATCCCCAGATGACGCGGGGCGTCGGCGGAACGGGACTCGGCCTCTACATCTGCCACGAGCTCGTCAGCCGGATGGGTGGTCGGATCTGGGTCGAGGCGAACGAGGACAGAGGATCGACCTTCTTCTTCGAGCTGCCCGCCGAGGATCTGATGGCGCGGCAACTTCCCGAGGCGATCGAGGCCCAGGCGCGCAACCTGGCGTCACGCACGTAGCTGCCCTGCCGACCTTCGAGGATCGCGATCCCTTCACGGGTGAGGTGGTCGCCACGGTTCCTGCCGCCACGAGAGAGGACGCGAGACGCGCAATCGAGGCCGCCGCAAAGGCATTTCCTGCCTGGTCCGAAACGCCGCCCGCCGAGCGCCAGCGGGTGTTTCTCAACGCCTCGGAGATCCTCCAGTCGCGTAGCGACGAAATCGCTTCCTGGCTCACCAGCGAGACCGGCTCGACCTTCGGTTTCGCGATGTTCCAGCTCGAGTTCGTGACAGGTCTCCTCCGGCAGGCGGCCGCACTCGGCTACCAGCCGATCGGCGACATCGTCCCCTCGGACACCGGCGCTTTCGCGATGAGCATCCGCCGGCCGGTAGGCGTCGTCGGGGCGATCTGCCCATGGAACGCGGCCCTGATCCTGTCGGCCCGTTCGTTCGCTTCGCCGATCGCGCTCGGGAACACGGTGGTGCTCAAGCCGTCGGAGCTCTCGCCCTACATCGGTGGCCTCGTCTGGGTCGACATCTTCGGCGAGGCCGGGCTGCCAGAAGGGGTCCTGAACATCGTCGCGCACGCACCTGGGGAGGCCGGACCGATCGGTGAGGAGCTCACCGAGAACCCGCTGGTACGGGTGATCAGCTTCACCGGATCGACGGAGACCGGGCGCCGGATCGCCGAGGCCGCAGGTCGGAACCTCAAGCGCGTCGTCCTCGAGCTCGGCGGGTCGAACCCACTGATCGTGCTAGCGGACGCCGACCTCGATTCTGCGGTCGATGCCGCCGCCTTCGGAGCCTTCTTGCATCAGGGTCAGATCTGCATGTCCGCGCGGAGGATCATCGTCGAGGAGCCGATCGCCGACGACTTCGTCGAGCGGCTGATCGAGAAGACGAAGCGGCTGAAGAGCGGCGATCCAAAGGAGAAGGACACGATCATCGGCCCCTTGATCACCGAGGAGGCCGTCGCAAAGGTGGCGAGGCGCGTCGACGACGCCGTCACCAAGGGCGCCAGGGTGCTCGCGGGCGGCAAGGCCGAGGGACCGGTCTACCACGCGACGATCGTCGCCGACGTGCCGGAGGATTCCGAGTTGGCGCGACTCGAGACCTTTGGCCCGGTCGCGTCCGTCGAGGTCGCGCGGAACGCCGACGAGGCAGTCGAGCGGGCGAACGACACAAGGTACGGCCTCGCAGCGGGGATCATCACCTCCGATCCCGACCGCGGCCTTGCACTTGCGCAGCGGATCGAGTCCGGAGTCGTCCACGTGAACGACCAGACGGTCGCCGACGAGCCGCAGATGCCGTTCGGCGGCGTCAAGGACAGCGGCTTCGGCCGTTTCGGTGGCACCGCCGCGATCAACGAATTCACCGAGCTGCGCTGGGTAACGGTCAGGAGCCGGACGCAGCCGTTTCCGTTCTGATCGACGCGTCAAAGGCGTCCGGGCCCCGGCGCGACCGGTCCTCGCGCCGCGTCTTAACGGAGCCGCAGCGGCGGGCTGAGCCCCCGCTCTTGCCACGCTTCATCACGAAGCTGTTAGCGTCTGCCGCTCTGCGGCCTGGGAGGGGCATAGCTGCACAGCGTCCGAACGCTGCGGGTGAGGACTGCCGACGCGTTTCGAGAGAAGCGCCGCCTCCGCCATCCGCGCGCAACCTCGAGCTGCGCCGTCGTGCGGCGAAGCGTCGGGACGAGGCGCGTTCGCAGAGTTGCCGCGCTTGCCGCCCTTTTCCTGTTCGCAGTCGTTGGAGCGAGCGCGGCCAACGCGGCGCCGCAGACCACCGTCTCGGTCGAGGGCGATCGCTTCCTGATCAACGGAAGCGTCACGCACCCGGGCAGCCCTGCTGAGGGTTTGCTTCTCAACAGCCGGATGGTGCAGGCCACTTTCGATGACGAGAACGTATTCACGGTCGGGAACTGGGCGTATCCGGACTTGGGGCGGTGGGACGCGGACAGGAACGCAAGCGAGTTCGTCGCTGCGCTGCCGTCCTATGCCGCCAAGGGGTTGCGTGCCGTAACCG
>DASZCE010000361.1:0-1786 GCA_035943455.1 Gaiellaceae bacterium
GTCCTGAAGTCCGCGACCGAGCCCTTCGACACCGACTCGCCGGCCGGGCGGATGATGCTGCAGATGCTCGGCGTGTTCGCGGAGTTCGAGCACGCCACCATCGTCGACCGCGTCACCGCCGGGCTCGAACGACGCGTCGGCGAGGGCCGCTGGATGAGCGGCCGCACCCCCTACGGCTACGCACGCGACGAGGGTCTGCTCGTCCCCGACCCGGTCGTGCGCCGCATCTTCCAGCTCTACGCCGAAGGCAAGCTTGGGACCACCGCGATCGCGCGCACGCTGGAGGCTGAAGGCGCACCGGCGCCACGCAGGCACGGCTGGTCGCCGAACGCGCTCCGGCTCATCCTCGCCAACCCCGCCTACTGCGGGCTCATCCGCTGGAACGGCAGCCTCTTCGAAGGCCTGCACGAGCCGCTTATCGACCAAGTGCTGTTCGAGAAGGCGCAGGAGATCCTCCGCCGACGCGGCGAAGATGCGTCATTGCGCCGCGGCAACCCAAGCGAGTTCCTGCTCTCCGGCCTCGTCCGCTGCCATCACTGCGGCCGCGCCTACGTCGGCACCTCCGCCCACGGTCGCAGCAGCCGCTACTCCTACTACGCTTGCTCGACCCGCTACAAGTACGGCCCCGCCAAGTGCAACGGCCAGCGGCTCCGAAAGGACCGGCTCGAAGCAGCCGTCCTCGCACAGCTCGCTGAGCTGTACCGCGATGGCCGGCTGATCGAGCACGCGCTCGCCAAAGCGGCAACGCACATGGCCTCGGAGCGGCCGCGGGTCGAAGAGCGGCTCGCCGCGACGCGCGCCGACATCGCCCGAGTCGATCGCAAGCTCGAGCGCTACTTCGAAGCGTTTGAAGCCGGCGACCTCTCAGCCGCCCTTTGCCAGGAACGCGTCCGCGGCCACCGTGAGCGCCTCGAAACCCTCCGCGAGCAGGAAGCCGACCTCGCCCGAACGCTCGCCACACAGGCGCACACGCCGCCGGACACGGCCGCCCTGGCCGGCCTCGCCGACCAACTCGACCAGATCCTTGCCACTGACAGCCCCGAACAAGCGAAGGAACTCTTGCGCCTGCGCGTCAAAGAGATCCGCGTGCACAACCGCCGCCGGATCGTCCCGACTTATCGGGTTCCGGCGGCGGTTCG
Organism: Gaiellaceae bacterium; assembly: GCA_035943455.1. Lineage (GTDB taxonomy): Bacteria > Actinomycetota > Thermoleophilia > Gaiellales > Gaiellaceae > JACDAN01. The sequence goes on from DASZCE010000361.1 coordinate 1,140, forward strand.
CGCAATGCCTACGAAGGTGGGCGGTACTGGGCTCGAACCAGTGACCCCCAGCTTGTCGAGCTGGTGCTCTCCCAACTGAGCTAACCGCCCTTGGGGTTTCTAGTCTAGCGGTGCGCGGCCAGGCTTCCCCGGAATCCGGTGTTTTACGCGGCCATGTCGCCAGGGCGACGCATCCAGAGGATCGTCAGGACGACGAGCGCCAGCGCGACGAACGGTGCGACGATGGTCCACCAGATCATGAAGCCGGAAATGAGCGCCCCGGCGATGATCAGCCACGTCCATTTCCGACCGCGGCGACGGGAGTAGTAAAGCCCGGCCAGCAGGACCGCTGCGCCGAGGAGTGCGAAAACCACAAAGACCACTTGCCCGGTGGTCGAATCCCAGTCGTCCTCAAAGCCGACGAGCAGTCCGAAGAACGCGCAAGCGACCGCAAGCACACTGCCCAGGGTGACGACGGCCATCCAGATCCTGTCCCCCCGCATTTCTGCCGCGCCGATTGTAACGGGCACACGAGCAGCATCCGGCGGGCCGCCGCGCCGCTACTACCGCCGCACCGACGCAGACCGCGATTCGTCAGTCGATGACGTACGCGACGGTGATCCTCTTCACGAGTCGCGTGGTCATTCCGATTCGGTAGTCCGTAACCC
>DASZCE010000362.1:0-2049 GCA_035943455.1 Gaiellaceae bacterium
CCTCATCGCTTCCCCCCTTCTCAGGGCCGCAGATTACGAAGATGTTTCCCGCGTCCGTGGGATCTCACCCATTCGAGCCGGGCTAGACTGGCGTCATGGCGCAGGCGCCGGCCCTTCCCGCCGGTTTCGAGCTTCCGCTCGAGCCGCGGCTCCCGCGGATCGGCTCGGTCGACCAGGTGGCGGTGGAGGAGCGAGCCGCCACGCTCGCCCGGCGGTCGATCAAGCGGGAGGCGAAGCTCACTGCACTCGATCTCGCCGTCCGGATGATGGATCTGACGACGCTCGAGGGGCAGGACACGCCCGGGAAGATCGCGGCGCTGGCCTCGAAGGCGATCAGGCCGGATCCCTCGGACCCGACGATTCCTTCCGTCGCGGCGGTCTGCGTCTATCCGAACCTGGTGCCGACGGCGGTCGAGAAGGTGAAGGGGTCGAGCGTCAAGGTGGCCTCCGTCGCGACCGCGTTTCCGTCGGGGCAGTCGCCGACGCACGTCAAGGTCGCGGAGGTACGGGACGTCGTCGAGATGGGCGCGGACGAGGTCGACATGGTGATCGATCGCGGAGCGTTCCTGTCGGGGCGATACGCCAAGGTCTACGACGAGATCGTCCAGGTGAGGGACGCGGCCGGTCACGCGCACCTGAAGGTGATCCTCGAGGTCGGCGAGCTCGGCACGTACGACAACGTCCGCCGGGCCTCGCTGCTCGCGATCGCCGCGGGCGCGGACTTCGTGAAGACCTCGACCGGGAAGCTGCCTCAGGCGGCCACGCTGCCCGTGACGCTCGTGATGCTCGAGGCAATTCGTGACGTCTACCAGGAGACTGGGCGCAAGGTCGGGATGAAGCCGGCCGGCGGCATCCGGCAGGCGAAGCAGGCGGTGCAGTACCTCGTCCAGCTCTACGAGACGCTGGGGGCGGAGTGGCTGACGCCCGACCTCTATCGGCTGGGCGCCTCGACGCTCCTGAACGACGTGCTGATGCAGATCCGGAAGGAGAAGACCGGCCGCTACCAGGGCCTGGACTACTTCACGATTGACTGACCTCGAACGCAGGCAGGACCGCTCGCCGGTCCCCTCCGGCTGGGACTACGCGCCCGCGCCCGAGGCGCGCGACATCGTGACGCTCCAGGACCGCTACGGCCTCTTCATCGGCGGCGAGCTCGTGGAGCCGCGCTCGGGCGAGTACTTCGCGGCGATCGACCCGTCGAGCGAAGAGTCTCTGGCCGAAGTCGCGCACGCGGGCACGGAGGACGTCGATCTCGCCGTCGGCGCCGCGCGCGAGGCGTTCGAGAACGGGTGGTCGGAGCTTGCGCCGGCGGAGCGCGCGAAGTACCTGTTCCGGATCGCCCGCATTCTCCAGGAGCGCTCGCGGGAGTTCGCGGTGCTCGAGTCGCTGAACGGCGGCAAGCCGATTCGCGAGTCGCGCGACGTCGACCTTCCGCTCTCGGCTGCCCACTTTTTCTACTACGCCGGCTGGGCGGACAAGCTCGAATACGCGTTCCCGAACCGGCGGCCGAGACCAATCGGCGTCGCCGGCCAGATCATCCCCTGGAACTTCCCGCTGCTGATGCTGGCCTGGAAGGTGGCGCCCGCGCTCGCCGCTGGCAACACGGTCGTGCTGAAGCCCGCGGAGACGACGCCGCTCTCGGCGCTCCTGTTCGCGGACGTGGTCCGCCAGGCGGAGCTGCCGCCGGGAGTCGTCAACATCGTCACCGGCGACGGCCGCACCGGCGCCGAGCTCGTCAAGCACGACGACGTCGACAAGATCGCCTTCACCGGCTCGACCGAGGTGGGCAAGGCGATCCAGCGGGAGCTCGCCGGCACGGGGAAGAAGCTCACGCTCGAGCTCGGCGGCAAGGCCGCGAACATCATCTTCGACGACGCCGCGCTGGACCAGGCGGTAGAGGGAATCGTCAACGGCATCTACTTCAACCAGGGGCATGTCTGCTGCGCCGGCTCGCGGCTGCTCGTCCAGGAGTCGATCTACGAGCCGGTGATCGAGAAGCTGAAGCACCGCCTGAAGACGCTGCGCGTCGGCGACCCGCTGGACAAGAAC
>DASZCE010000363.1:0-6267 GCA_035943455.1 Gaiellaceae bacterium
CCCGCACGCTGTTCGGGCTCGAGCCGGCGACCGAGGGGACGATCGAGATCGACGGCCACGAGCAGCGGATCGAGTCTCCCGTCGACGCGATCGCCGCGGGTCTCGGCTACCTGGGGGAGGACCGCGCGATCGGGATCGTCCCCAGGCTTCCCGTCGCCGCCAACATCACACTCGCGTCGCTGGATGCGATCTCGGCCGGGCCGGTGCTCAACTTCGGCCACGAGCACGCGGTCGCAAAGCGCTACGCGGACGAGCTTGCGATCCGCGCGGCGATCGACCGGCTCGCGGGGACGCTGTCGGGCGGCAACCAGCAGAAGGCCGTGCTCGCGCGCTGGCTCTGCTCGAATGCCCGGATCCTCGTCCTCGATGACCCGACGCGTGGGATCGACGTCGGTGCCAAGGAGGAGGTCTTCCGGCTCGTGCGCCGTCTGGCGGAGGATGGCGTCGCAGTGCTGTACCTGACGTCCGAGATCCGCGAGGCGCGCTCACTGGCGCAGCGGGTGCTCGTGATGGCGGACGGCCGCATCGTCGCCTCGTTTGCCCCGGACGCGACGGAGGAGCAGATCATGGCGGCGGCGGGAGGCGTCGTTGTCTGACGCCGAGATCGTCCGTCCCCGCGCCGGCGCGCTCGACCGGGCTCGCACCGTGGTCGCCCGCGGGCTCGCGACGGCGGGCGGGCGCGGTGGCGCGCTCGTCATCCTGCTCGCGCTCGTGCTGGCCTTCTCGCTCGCCGCCGACAGCTTCCTGACCGTCGACAACCTCCGCAACATCCTGCGGCAGTACTCCGTGCCCGCGATCCTGGCGGTCGGGCAGACACTCGTGATCGTCTCGGCCGGGATCGACCTCTCCGTGGCCTCGACCGCGGCGCTCTCGGGATCGGTGATGGGCGTCATGTACGCCCACGAGGGATACCCGGAACCGGTGGCGCTGCTGCTCGGCCTTGCCGCGGGCTTCGCCGTCGGCGCCATCAACGGCTTCGTGATCACCAAGTGGCGCGTCCCCGACTTCATCGCCACGCTCGGCGCCTTCACCGCCGTCCGCGGAGTGGCCCTGCTCGTGACGGACGGGTTACCCGTTCCCGACTACACGAAGGCGAAGGAGGGCCGCACGGTGCCGGAGACCGTGACGACGCTGGGCGCCGACTCCATCTTCGGGATCCCGCTGATCGCGGTCGTGGCGGCGGCGTGCGCACTGCTCGGCTGGTTCATCCTCTCGCGCACGACGCTCGGCCGGTCGGCCTACGCGATCGGCGGCAACCGCGAGGCGGCGCGCGTCTCCGGCATTCGCGTCGAGCGGACAAAGTGGATGATCTACATCTTCTCCGGGCTGATGGCCGCGGTCGCCGGCTTCATGCTCACCGGTCGCCAGGGGAGCGCGAACGCCCTGATGGGCGAGGGGATGGAGCTGCAGTCGATCGCCGCCGTGGTGGTCGGCGGCACCAACCTGTTCGGGGGCGAGGGGACGATCGGCGGCACGATCATCGGCGTCCTGATCATCGGGGTCCTGAACAACGGCCTCAACATCCTCGGCGTCGCCGATTTCTGGCAACGGGTGGTCAACGGCTCGATCATCGTCGCCGTCGTCGCGCTCGACCAGTGGCGGCGGCGGGCGGCCGCGGCGAGGGAGGCATGAGCGGCGAGCTGCGCGTCGCCGTCGTCGGAGCGGGGCGCGCGGGGATGGTCCACGCGCGCAATTTCGCCGCGGGCGTGCGCGGCGCCCGGCTGGCCGCGCTGGTCGATCCGAATCGAGACACGCTCGCTGTGGCCGTGGCCGAGACCGGGTGCGAGCAGACGTATGCGGATCCGCTGCAGGCCGTCGCCGCCGATGGCGTCGACGCCGTCGTCATCGCCTCGCCGACCTTCACCCATGCCGAGCTCGCGCTCGCGGCGCTGGCGGCCGGCAAGCCTGTCCTCTGCGAGAAGCCCTTGGCGTCAACGCTCGCCGAGGCGGATGCGATCGCGCGGGCTGCGGCCGAGTCCCACGCCGCCTTCGTGATGGGGTTCATGCGCCGCTTCGACCCCACCTGGGCAGCGGTGGCCGAGCGGATCGCCGCAGGCGAGATCGGAAGGCCGCTGCTCGTCCGGTCGACGGGCCGCGGCCCGGGGCTGCCGCCCGAGTGGACGCTCGACCCCGACACCTCGGGTGGGCTCATCGCCGAGGTCAACTCCCACGACCTCGACAGCATCCGCTGGCTCTCCGGGCAGGAGTTCGAGACGGTGTATGCCGTCGGGCGGGCGGCCAAGCGCCCGGACCTCGCGGAGCGCTTCCCCGGCTTCGTCGACGTCCTTCTCGCGACGTTCGAGCTCTCCGGGGGCGCTCTGGCTCAGCTCGACGGCGCTTGTCCCGCTGACTACGGCTACGACGCCCGCGTCGAGGTCTACGGCAGCGAGGGCGTCGCGTTCGCGGGCGATCCTCGGCGCGGTTCCGCGCTCCTCGTGCGCCGCGGCGAAGCGGTTGCCGAGCCGGTCCTCGGCTGGCGCGACCTGTTCGCCGAGGCCTACCGCGCCGAGGATGCCCACCTCGTTGCCGTCGCCCGCAACGAGGCGGAGCCTCGGACAAGCGTCGAGGACGGTGTCCGTGCACTCGAGGCCGTCTTCGCGGTGAACCGATCGCTCGCCGAAGGTTCACCCGTCGCTGTCGCCGCGCGCGCCGCCGCATGAGGGCCGTCGTCGTCGGGACGAACGGTGGTGCCGAGCTCGTCGAAGCCGAGCGACCGGCCGCCAGCGCCGGCGAGATGCTGGTGCACGTCGAGGCCGCCGCGATCTGCTCGACCGACCGCAAGCTCGCGGCGCTCGGCGCGGCCAAGCCGGTCATTCTCGGCCATGAGCTCGCCGGCCGGCTGCAGGACGGCCGTGCCGTCGGGATCCACCCCGACATCGGCTGCGGCGAGTGCGCGTTCTGCCGGGCGGGGTTCGAGAATCGCTGCCTCGACCGCGTCTCGATCGGGATCGACCGGAACGGCGGCCTCGCGGAATGGGTTGCCGTCCCCGAGCGCCACGCCTTGCCCCTCGACGGCGTGCCGCTCGAGCTCTCGCCCGTCCTCGCGCCGCTCGCGTGCTGCCTCCACGCTGTGATGCTTCTCGACGTCCAGCCGGGAGATCCTGCACTCGTCGTCGGCGCCGGCGCGATGGGGATCCTGTCGATGTGGGCGCTGCAACAGGCGGGAGCACGCGTCGCGGTCTCGCAGCGCTCGCCCGAGCGCAGGCGGCTCGCGGCGGAGCTCGGTGCCGACGCCGTTCTGGGACCAGGAGAGAGCGTCGCGCAGGCGCTCGGCCAATCGCCGCGCGTGGCGATCGTGACCGCACCCGGAGCCGAACCGCTCGCCTGGGCGCTCGAGGAGGTCGCCGTGGCGGGCGCCGTCCATGCGTTCGCGGGAACGCCCGGCGGTGCGCTCATCGACGCGAACGTCGCCCACTACCGGCATTTGACCCTCGTCGGGAGCACGGGGTCGTCCCTCTCCGACTATCGCCGGGCCCTGGAGCTGGTCTCCTCTGGCCGCGTCCGGCTCGACCGGCTCCCGGCGACGACGGTTCCGCTCGACCAGGTCCCCGAGGTCCTCCTCGGCAGGCGGAGCACCCCCGGCCTCAAGGTGCTGGTCGACGTCGGAGGGAGCAACGAGTGACGAACGTCGACCCGTTCACGACCATGCTGGATCTCCGCTCCGGGCGGCTCGACCCCGAGCTCGAGGTCGTCGAGCGGCGGTTCTCGGACATGACCGGCATGTACCTCGAGGACGAGGACGTCGAGGTGGAGGGCGACCCCGTGATCTACCGGGTCTACGGGATCCCCGTTCCCGCGACGACCGGAAACGTCCTCAGCTCGACCACGGTGATCGAGCCGGGGACGGTGGCGCGGGAGTACTTCATGACGAAAGGGCACTTCCACGAGATCCGCGACCGGGCGGAGATCTACATCGGTCTCGCCGGCGAGGGCAGGCTGCTGATGGCGACCGAAGCCGGGGAGCACGTGGTCGAGCCGATGAGGCGTGGGACCGTCAACTACGTCCCCGGCGGCTGGGCGCACCGGAGCATCAACGTCGGCGACGAGCCGCTCGTCTTCTTCGCGGCCTACGTCGGCGACGCGGGACACGACTACGCGGCGATCGAGACGGACGGGTTTCCCGTTGTGCTCCTGAGGGGCGACGGCGGCCCTGAGATCGTCGCGAACCCGCGCTACCGCCGGCGCTAGAGGTACGGGTGCCCGTCTTCGTCGGCTGTGACCTCGGCACGATGGGGACGAAGGCTGCCGTCGTCGACGAGGAGGGCAGCATTCTCGGCGAGGACTTCGAGGAGATCCCGCTCCGGTCGCCCGCGCCTGGGCACGTGGAGCAGGATCTCGCAGAGATCGAGGCATCGGCGCACCGAACGATTCGCGCGGCGCTGGAGCGTTCGCGGCGGTCGGCGGACGTCGCGGCCGTCGCGTTTTCCGGGCAGATGTCCGGGATCGGGTCGATCGACCATCGCTTCGAGCCGACGGCCCACTTCGACTCCTGGCTGGACACCCGCTGTGAGCCGTACATCGTGCGCATGCAGGGCGCGGCCGACCGGATCACCGAGCTCTCCGGCTGCCCGCCGACGTACTCGCACGGCCCGAAGATCCTGTGGTGGCGCGAGCAGAGGCCGCACGAGTTCGAGCGGATCGCGCGCTTCGTCGTCCCGGGCGCGTACGTCGCAGGGCGGCTTGCCGGCCTTTCCGCCGGCGAAGCGTTCATCGACAGGACGTACGTCCACTTCTCGAACCTCGCCGACACCGCCGCGGCCCAGTGGTCGTCGGAGCTGCTCGAGACGTTCGGGCTCGACGACGGCAAGCTGCCTCGCATCGTCGCGCCACAAGACGTCGTCGGCGAGGTGAGCCGTGAGGGAGCCGAGCGCACCGGGCTCCCTGCGGGGACGCCCATCGCCGCGGGCGCGGGTGATCAAGCTGCGGCGTCGCTCGGCGCCGCCGTGGTCGATCCCGGGCAGGCGTTCGACTCCGCCGGGACCGCCAGCGTGTTCGCGATCTGCGTCGGTAGCTTCGCACCGGATCTCGCTCAGAAGACGCTGCTCGCCTCTCATTCCGTCATCGAGGGCGTCTACATCGCCCTTGCCTTCATCAACGGCGGCGGGCTCGCGCTTCGCTGGTTTCGGGACGAGCTCGCTCCCGAGCTCACGGACGACGCCGATGCCTACCGAACGCTCGACACCTGGGCCGAGCAGACGCCGCCGGGTGCAGGCGGGCTGCTGTGGTACCCGCACGTGCAGGGTGGCGTTCTGCCGCCGCGACCGCATGCGCGCGGGGCGTGGGTGGGCGTTACCTCCGCCCACGGACGCGGCCATCTCTTCCGCGCGATCCTCGAAGGGATCGCGTACGAGTACGCGCACTGGGGGGCCACGGCCCCCGGCGAGCTCTCCGAGGCACGAGCGCTCGGCGGCGGCGCCCGCTCCGCGCTCTGGAACGGCATCAAGGCCGACGTCCTCGGAATCGACTGGGTGCCGATGGTCAGGCAGGAGTGCGGCGTCCTCGGAGACGCGCTGATCGCGGCACGGGCAACGGGCCATGTGGCCGACCTCGCGGCGACGGCCCGCGCGTGGCAGGAGACCGAGGAGCCGGTTCGCCCGGATCCGGAGCGGCACCGCGCGTACGCCCGGCAGGCAGCGGCCTACCGCGATCTCGGGGACAGCCTCTATCCGATCTTCGAACGGCTCGGCGAGGCGCGGGCGTGACCGCCGTCGCCGTGACGCCACGCTCCTTCCGGCAGACACCCGGCGAGCACGTGGACCGTCTCCGCTCCGAGGTCGACGTCCGCTTCCCCGACCTCGACCGGCCCCTCGACGAGGAGGAGATGGTCGAGCTCGTCACCGGCTGCGCCGGCCTGATCGTCGGAGTCGATCCGGTGACGAAGCGGGTGCTGGAGGCGGGCCCGCTGCGGGCGGTCGTCAAGTACGGAAGCGGCATGGACAACATCGACGTCCCGGCCGCCGAGGCGCTGCGCGTCCGCGTCAGCTCGACGCCCGGCGCCAACGCTCGGTCGGTCGCCGAGCTTGCGATCGCGCTGCTGCTCGCGCTGGCGCGAAACGTGGCAACGCACGACCGCAGCGTCCGGGAGCGGTCCTGGCGGCGGATCACGGGGGTAGAGCTCGCAGGCAAGCGTCTCGGCATCATCGGCTATGGCGCGATCGGGCGCGAGGTGGCACGGATCGCCCGCGGGCTCGACATGGACGTCGTCGCCCATGACCCGCTGCTCGAGTCGGCCGACGTCTCGCTCGTCGCGCTCGCGGAGCTCTACGC
>DASZCE010000364.1:0-4270 GCA_035943455.1 Gaiellaceae bacterium
GCGCGACTCGGGGCAGGCGGAGGCCGCGCTCGCGCGGGTGCGGGACGCCGCCGGCGGCGACGCGAACCTCATGCCGGTGATCATCGACTGCGCCAGGGCGTCGGTGACGATGGGGGAGATGTGCGACGCGCTACGGGAGACCTGGGGCGTGTGGAGGGAGACGCCGGTCTTCTAGTCTGGGCGCGAGATGCCCTACGTCCTGGTCATCCTCCGCGGCGGAGAGAACGATGCGGACGATGAGCTCCACGCGCCCGCCCACCGGCAGTTCATCAGCTCGCTCATCAGGCGGAACCTCGTGCTCCTGGGCGGAGCGCTCGCTGAACCGCTGGGCGACGTCTACGCCGCCTATGTCCTCAGATGCAGCGGCGCCGAAGAGGCGCGGGCGCTCGTCGCCGACGATCCATTCGTGATTCACGACGTCGTCCGGCCGGAGTGCGTCGAATGGGAGCTTGTCGGCATCAACCCGGACGCGGTCGAGGCGTCGGCGGTCGTCCGCCCGAAAGACGTCTAACGGCTCCTTAGACTTCGCCCTCCTGGCCATCGTGCACCTGCTCGAACTCGGGGGCGAGCGGGCGCTCGTAGGGCCGGTGGGTGAGTAGGAGCCGCTTCGCGCCGGAGGCGTCGAACGCGGCCTTCGCCTCGTTCGCGGCCAGATGACCCCGGGTACCACCCTCGGGATTGGGCTCGAGCAGCGTCGCCTCGCAGAGGAAGAGGTCGGCATCGCGGGCAAGCTCGACAAGTTCGTCGCTGGGGCCACTGTCTCCCGAATAGGCAACCGTCCGGCCGTTCGCCGATACCCGAAAGCCGAACGCCAGTAGGTCGTAGTGCAGCACCCTCCGTGGGCTGACCCGAAACCCGACGGTCTCGAACTCCTCGCTCTCCCCGTACTCGAAGACCCGGAATGCCTTCTCGAACATGTCGGGGAACCCGAGACGCTGGCCGATCTCGCTGAGGACGGCGCGACCGCCGGGCGGAACCCAGAGCTCGGGCGCCGGCAACCCGCTCGCCGGCCCGAACGAGAGCGCCCAAACCCACGGCACGACGTCACCCCAGTGATCGAGATGGAAGTGCGTGATACAGATCGAGTCGACTCGAGGCCAGTCCTCGTGCTCGCGGAGCTTCGCGAGAACGCCGGCGCCGCAGTCCAGCAAGACGCGCTGCCCCCGTGCCTCGATCAGGTAACCGGACTGGGCACCGCCGGGATTGGGCCACGCCGGCGAGCATCCGACCACCGTGAGTTTCATCTGCATAGTCTGGCCTATACGGGGACGGCGGGGCTGGGTTCAATCTTCCCGGTCACGGCCATTCCTATACTCAACGCCGTGGCGGGGAAGATCCGAGTTGTCGTTGCGAAGCCGGGGTTGGACGGGCATGACCGGGGCGCGAAGATCATCGCACGCGCCCTACGCGACGCGGGCATGGAAGTGATCTACACCGGGCTCCACCAGACGCCCGAGCAGATCGTAGAAACGGCGATCCAGGAGGACGCCGACGTGGTCGGAATCTCGATCCTCTCGGGCGCGCACATGACGCTCGTGCCGAAGATCCTCGAGGGCCTGAAGGAGAACGGTGCCGAGGACGTGATCGTCGTCGTAGGCGGCACGGTTCCCCGCGAAGACGCGGACGAGCTGAAGCGCCTCGGCGTCGCCGAGGTCTTCACACCCGGGGCGCCGATGGGCGACATCGTCGACTTCGTGCGCGAACAGGTTCCGGTTTGATTCGCCGGTGATCGACGTCACGCATGAAGGGCCCGTCGCCGTCGTCACGGTCGACCGTCCCGACGCCCTCAACGCCCTCGACCTCGAGACACTCGAGCTGCTTCGCGACCGCCTGAAAGCGCTCGCCCAAGATGTCGACACCCGCGTGGTCGTGTTGACTGGCGCCGGCGACCGTGCCTTCATCGCCGGCGCCGACATCAAGTACATGAGCGGGCTCGGTGTCGAGGAGGCGAAAGCCTGGGGCGACCTCGGTCAGGAGGTCGGCCGCCTGCTCGAGACGATGCCGCAGCCGACGATCGCCGCGATCAACGGGTTCGCGCTCGGCGGCGGCTGCGAGCTCGCCCTCGCCTGCGACCTGCGGTACGCGTCGTCGAAGGCCACGCTGGGACAGCCGGAGATCAACCTCGGCATCATCCCGGGCTGGGGAGGGAGTCAGCGCCTGGCACGGACGACGACGCTCGGCTTCGCGAAGGAGCTGATTCTCACGGGCCGCACCGTCGCAGCCGACGAGGCGCTCGAGCGTGGGCTCGTCAACGCCGTCATGGAGCCGGAGGAGCTCCTCGCACGCGTCATGGAGACTGCGCTTCAGCTCGCGGCCAAGAGTCCGCTGGCGCTCGAGGCGGCCAAGGAGGCCGTGAACCGCGGGCTGAGCGGCGACCATGCCGACAACCTCGCGCACGAAGCGAACCGTTTCGGAGAGCTGTTCGCGTCGGAGGACGCGAAGGAGGGGCTCGCCGCCTTCACCGAGAAGCGCGAACCGAGGTTCGTCGGACGCTAGCGGCCGAGAACGACCCGCTCGGCGGTCAGCGCGCCCGGCTTGCCGAGCAGCGCATCGAGCGTGACGGGCGCAAGCTCCGTCCAGACCGTTGCTCGTTCCCTCCCGATTACCGCACCGATCGCCCGCTCGATCACAGTGAACGGCGAGACGGCGACCGACACGGGACGGCTGATGCCGTTGAGCCTCAGCCCCGTTGCGCGGACACCCAGGCTCGTGACCTGAACCTTCATCGCCGCGGCCTGCTGGGCAAGCATGCTGCCCTTCAGCCATAGCGACGTCTCGCCCCTGCGGGGAGCGGCGAAGAGCAGCCGCCAAGCGCGGTTCAGGTACGGGAACGGATTCGTCGACGCGCCGTTTCCGGGATGCAGCTCGAAATGCAGGTGCGGCTGGACGCCGTCCGCGTCGCCGGAGTCACCGACGAAGCCGACCGGCTCTCCCGCCGCCACGCGCGCACCGCTCTTCAGGCCCGGAGCGAACGCAACCCCAGCCGTGCAGGTGCCGCGATTGTCGTTCGTCTTGCCGAGGTCGTTGTTGAGATGGACGTAGACGTAGGTGGTGCCGCTCGAGCCGTACAGGTAGAGCATGCAGCCGGCCCGCCCCGAGCCGACGTGGAACTTCACACGGCCCGCCTCCGCTGCGACGGCGAGCGCATTGCGTGGCGCCACGATGTCGATCCCCTCGTGGCGCCCCTGGGGGCGCGGGTCGCCGTAATCGTCGCCGTACCGTGAACGACCGAGGACTGGGAAGATGATCCGCTTGCCGAGCGGGGCCCGCGTCTTCCCCTCGCGCGGCGCAACTGGCTTGCGAGGATGCCCGGGGTCGAATCGAGCTGCCGCGGGCCCGGCGCTGAGCCCGAGGACGGCGGTGAGCAGAATCAGTCGGGCTGTCGTCCGGTGGCGTCTCATTGACTGGGGACTCGCGCTCCGGTTCGCGCTCGAAGCGGCAGACCCTAGCAGGGCTTTCGGCTCGGCTGGGCGTCTCCATTAGTCCTTCTCGGCCCGATTAGAGTTCTCCCTCCGTGAAGATCGCCGTCTGCGTCAAGCACGTCCCCGAGGGGACGACCCACGCCCGGATCGATCCGCAAACGAGGCGGCTCGACCGCTCGGGCGAGGGGGCGATCAACTCGTTCGACACGCATGCGGTCGAGGAAGCGCTACGGATCAAGGACGCTGAGGGTGGGGAGGTGCTGGTCGTCTCGATGGGCCCGCAGCGCGCGCAGGACTCCGTCCGGAAGGCACTCGCAATGGGTGCCGACGGCGCGCTGCTGATCACCGACGACAGTGCCGCGGGCTCCGATCTCGTCGCCACGACGACGGCGCTCGCCGCCGCGCTCGAGCCGGAAGCCCCCGACCTCGTTCTCTTCGGCCAGCAGGCGAGCGACTCCGACGGCGCCGTCCTGTGGGCGGCGGTCGCCGACCGGCTCCGGCGGCCGGTGATCTCGCAGGTCGCCGAGCTCACCGTCGGCGACGGAAAGGTCACGGGCAAGCGCCAGACGGAGTTCGGCTACGACACGATCGAGGCGCCGCTCCCGGCCGTCGTCGCGGTCTCGGATGCGATCAACGAGCCGCGGTACCCCTCGCTCAAGGGCATCATGGGCGCTCGTTCGAAACCGCAGCGGACCGCGTCCGTGTCCGAGTTCGGAATCGACCCGGGCGACGTCGGCGAAGCCGGGTCGAAGACCACCGTCGAGGGCCTCAACGACCCGCCCCCGCGGGGCGAGACCGTGAAGATCGAGGACGACGGCAGCGCCGCGGAGAAGATCGTGGAGTTCCTA
>DASZCE010000365.1:0-4419 GCA_035943455.1 Gaiellaceae bacterium
GTCCCGCGCCGCCTGGTCTACCGCGCAGCCGGCGTGTTCGTGCTCGTCCTCGCCGCCGGGATCGTGCCGTTCGCGATCTGGGACGCGGGCGCCCTCTGGGAGGACACGATCGCCTACGGGGCGCAGACCTACCGGATCATCGGCTACGGACTTGCGGGGATCCTCGTCGAAGCGGGCGTCATCGATCGCTTCGGCTCGTACCCGTTCCTGCCGCTCGCCGTCCTCGTCTGGCTGCCGCTTACCGCATGGCTCGCCTGGACGCAGTTGCGGCTGCGGCGGCTGTGGGTTGGTGCGGCCGCTTTCGCGGTTTCGATCTTCGCTCTCCTCTACCTCGGGCGCGTGTTCCAGAACTCGTACCTGATCTGGCCTTTGACTGCTTCGCTCGTCGCTTGCGCTTTGGCTGCTTCTGAACGCGGCGTTTCGGCGCGAAGCTGAACACCCGTGAGCGGCCGACGATGTAGAGGTGCTGGCTGTCGGCGACGGCCGGGCTGAACACGCCGTCCGGCCAGTGCCAGACCTGCTTCCCGGTCACTGCGTCGAGCGCGTAGGTGCCCCTCGCGCCCTGCTTGGCGTAACGCGAGGCCACGCTGCCGCAGGCAGGACAGGCGGCGAAGTAGACGAGACCGTCGATCACGCTGGGAGCGCCGTGCACGGCCGACGACGCCGAGAACCGCCAAAGGCGGTCGCCGGTCGCGGCGTTGAAGGCCATGAAGTAGCCGTCGTAGGTGCCAACGTAGACGCGGCGGCGCCAGACGGCCGCCGCAGTGTAGATGTAGGTGCCCGCCCGCTGGGCCCAGAGCAGTCGTCCGCTCGACGCGCCGAAGGCGTAGAGCGTGCCGTCGGCATTGCCGATGAACACCCTCCCGTAGGCGATCGTCGGCGTGGGGTAGAAGTACTCGCGGCGTCCGAAGCGCGTGAGTGCCTGCGCCCGCCAGCGCACGCGACCGGACCTGGCGTCGAGCGAATAGAGGCTCCCCGCGTCCGTCCCGAAGTAGATCTTGCCGCCGCTGAAGGCGGGGGAGCTGTTGATCTCGCCGTCGGCGGTGAACGTCCAGCGAGCCTTGCCGGTGTAGATGTTCACCGCGTAGAGCTTGTGATTCCAGGAGCCGGCGTAAAGCGTCTTGCCGATCACGAGCGGCGAGGTCTCGAAGGCGCCGGCACGGAACGTCCAGATGAGCTTTCCGGTCCTGGCCGCCATCGCCGTGATCATCCCGGGCTGGCTTCGGGGATAGCGGGCGCAGGGAAGCGCCTGCATCCACGCGTGGTAGACGACCCGGTAGGCGACTGTCGGCGACGAGGCGGAGCAGTGGTTGAACCTCCGCTGCCAGATGATCTTCCCGGTGCGATGGTGGACGGCGAAGAAGCGGCCTCGCTGGTTCGCGAGATAGAGACGGCCGTACGCGATCGACGGTGGGAACTCGAGCACGTGGCGGGCCTTGAACACCCAGCGCAGGCGGAATGGCGGCTTGAGCTTGAAGTCGGTCGCCGTGTGTGTTCGCTGCACCTTGAGGCCGTAGGTCGGCCACGGCAGGCGCAGGACGACCCGGCGCGGCCGCTTCTGCTCCGGCGTCTTCTGCGTCGTGACGAACTCCTCGGTTGGAGAGCCCTTGACGTAGTCGATCGTCCCTTCCTCGCGGAGCCAGAAACCGAGAGCGACCCCGAGTGCCAGCGCGCTCACGGCGGCCAGCGCGACCAGGAACTGCGTTCGAGGCACGGCCGCGCAGGCTAGCGACGGCGCACGAGGACAGACACCGTGTCCCGACGGTCGGATGCCCGAACCACGAGGCGATAGCGACCAGGCCGCGCCGGAGCGCGCACGCGGAGCGTGTGTGCCCGCGCCGACGCACGACGGCGTCCCAGACGCCAGGTGTAGCGCGGATAGTCAGTGGAGACGCGGACGACGATCTGGCGCCGCGGCCGGACACGAAGGCGCGTCGGCGTCACCTCGAGGTAGCGAACGCGGACATAGAACGCCCTGCCGGCGGCGCGATTGCCTGCGGCGTCGACGGCGACCAGCTGGAGGCGCTCGAGCCCCGGGTGGCGGCGGCGGCGCGGCGCCCAGCGAATCGCTTCCTTCCCCGGTCGCGTCCGGATCCGCCGCCTGCCGTTCACGAGCAACACGACGTGCGACGGCTCGCTGACACGGAACCGGATCGTGATCGCATCGCCGCGCCCGTCCCGGTCGGGCGAGACGACGCGCCTGCTGACGTTGCGGACGCGAATCCGCGGACGGGTCGTATCGACGGCGATTGCCGTCGGGAACTCGATCGCGCGGCCCAGCTTCTCGAGCTGAACCCGCGCGTGGTAGCCGCCCTCGGGAACACGCTTGCCGGCGTCGTCGCGTCCGTCCCAGCCGAACTGGTGGTTCCCGGGACGAAAGCGCGCCTGCCGCAGGAGCGTTCGAACGACCTTCCCGTTCGCGTCGGCAATCGTCAACGTCAGCACGTCGGGCCGGCGGAGGCGAAAAGCGATTGCTGCCGTCTCTTGCTCGCACGCGCATACAGGCGAGAAGGTCCGATCGATCTTCGGCCGAGCGATCGGGTCGGGTTCGAGCTTCAAGTCCTCCGTGACGACGAACGCCACAGCCGTCCCCGCGAGCAGCAATAGGACGAGTAGGGTGCGGAGATGCTGCACGGCTCGGCGAGTGTAGTGAGGGTGGCGAGGGCCGCCGACCCGTATCGCGACCTGGACGTGATCGACTCGCGGGCGCCTCGCTTCAACCAGGCGACGATCGGCCTGCTGGCACTCGTTGCCGTGGTCGCCGGCTGGTGGTGGCTCCTGGGCGTCCTCGCGCTCCAGCTCGTCGTCGGACTCACGTTCGGACGGCGCTACTGCCTGCCCTGCCTTGCCTACTTCGAGCTCGTGCAGCCGCGGTTCGGCGAGGGCCCGCTGGAGGACGCCCGTCCGCCACGCTTCGCCAACATGGTCGGTGCCGTGTTTCTCGGCGCCGGGGCGCTGACGTGGTTGGCCGGCTTCGACGTCGTCGGGATGGTGCTCGGCTCGATCGTCTCCTGTCTCGCCTTGCTTGCCGCGATCACCGGTTTCTGCACGGGTTGCGAGGCGTACAAGCTCGGCTCGATGCTCGTCGGGCGCCCGTTCGTCTCCTGCCCGATACCCCCTCAGCCGGCCCGAAATCGGTAGCTAGGCTAGGCCCTGTGAGGAGCGTCGTCCTCGCAGGGGTCATTGCCGTCGCCTGCATCGCCGCCGCAGCCCGTCCTGCTCCTGCCGCGGCTGCCGGCCCCTGCGGCCTGCCGGACACGGGAACGGCCTGGATCGACTTCGCCGACGGCAGCGTGCCGTTCTGGTACCGCTTCGCTCGCCCCGGCGTCATCGCCGCCGCGTCGAACTTCATCTATCCGCCGAAGCTGCGGGCCGCCGGCGCGAAGACCGTCTACTTCGACCTCTACCTGAACAGCCGCGTGGGGACGCCGGACAAGCCGGAGAAGGAGGCGGTCGTCGTCGACTGGGCGCAGCGCATTTTCTTCCGCGCGGTCGCCTCCTCCGGCTGCGCGCGGCCGTGGATGGCGCTCAACGAGCTCTTCGGTGCGCACACGACGACGCCCTGGACGCCGAACAACGCGGCGTACCGGCACAACGTCATCGTCTTCATCAAGACGCTGCGCGAGCTCGGCGCCCGCCCGATGCTGCTGATCTCGAGCCGGCCATACACGCAGGGGGACGCCGGCCTGTGGTGGCGGGAGGCGGCCCACTACGCCGATCTCGTCCAGGAGGTCTACTTCACCGGCAAGCTGATCCACCGCCAGGGGGCGGTCGCCGGGAGCCGGACGCTGCGCAGCCGTTTCCGTGAGGCCGCGCGCGCCTTCACCGACATCGGGATCCCGGGGAAGAAGGTCGGCATCATGCTCGGGTTCCAGGCGTCGAATCGCGGCTCGATGGCAGCCATCCCCTGGTTCCACCACGTGAAGCTGCAGGCCCTCGCGATCAAGGAGGTCGCCCGCGAGTTCCAGCTCGGAAGCGTGTGGTCGTGGGGCTGGCAGGCGCGCAACACCGCTCAGGCAGATCC
Source organism: Gaiellaceae bacterium (assembly GCA_035943455.1). Classification (GTDB taxonomy): domain Bacteria; phylum Actinomycetota; class Thermoleophilia; order Gaiellales; family Gaiellaceae; genus JACDAN01. Next base: position 4,025 of record DASZCE010000365.1, read on the forward strand.
CGACAAGGAGGCTGCTGCCTGCGTCTGGCTCTGGACGCGCGCGCCGAGGCTGTGCGACGGCCCGGCTGCCGCCGGCCCTGACTTCGACCCATCGTTCACGTCGGGCGAGATCACGCTCGCACGCGGGGTCCGCTGCGTGGTCGACGACCGCGCGATCACCGGCACGGGGATCTCGCAGCTCGCGCGCCTCACCGGTGACCGCGACGTGGCCTTCTCCGCCGCCTACGCCCGCGCCGTCCTCGCCGGGCTGGTGCACGTCGAGCGCGCTGATGTCCTCGCCGCGGAGCGGGCGATCATCGCCTCCCGCTTCCGGGGCAGCCGGACGGCATACCGCAGGGCTCTCGCACGCGAGCGAGCGACGCCCGCGCTCGCCCGCGAGGTGATCGCCGATGAGC
>DASZCE010000366.1:0-3398 GCA_035943455.1 Gaiellaceae bacterium
GCAGCGAGCGGCAGACCGCGAACCCGTCGAGTCGCGGCATGAGCACGTCGAGGACGACTGCGTCGATCGGCGCGGCGTCGATCTTCGCCAGCGCGTCGGTGCCGTCGTTCGCGAGCTGGACGTCGAAGCCGTTCGCGCGCAGGGCGCGGTCCAGCGACTCGCGCACGGCAAAGTCGTCGTCGGCGACGAGGATGTTCATGCAGCGAGTATGCGCACGCTCTCTAAGCGGAACATGAAATTCGCCGTGCGCCGACGCGAGCGAATTTAGCGAGAGCTTAAGCCCCGTTCACGCCGAGCGAATACACGGACGCTTTTGTTTGGAGCTCCTTCACAACCCAATGAAAGGAGGTCCAAAATGATGAAGGGGCTACGTCCGGCGATCGCGGTCGCCGTGGCCGCCCCGTTTATCCTGCTCGCCCTCGCCGCCTGCGGCGGTGGGGGCGACTCCGGCGGCGTCGCTTCGCTAGGCGGCTCGAGCCAGAGCGGCACAAACGGCACGAGCACCACGGGCGCCAAGGATCCGCAGGAGGCGGCGTTCGAGTTCGCGAAGTGCATGCGCGAGCACGGAGTCGACATGCCCGACCCGACGTCGAACGGGGGGATCCAGCTCAACGTCGGCCCCGGAGACAGGGCCAAGGTCGAGAAGGCCCAGAAGGCATGCCAGCCGATCCTCGAGAGTGGCGCGCCAAAGCTCTCCGAGGACCAACAGAACGCGATGCAGGACGCGGCGCTCGCGTTCGCCAAGTGCATGCGCGAGCACGGAGTCGACATGCCCGATCCCAAGTTCGGCAAGGGCGGCATCGTCACCCAGCGGAGCGCCAACGGCGACACGGCGCCCGATCCCGACGACCCGACGTTCAAGGCGGCGGAGAAGGCCTGCCAGCCGATCGTGAACGAGGCGGCGCGCAAGGCGGGCCTGCCGAAGCCAATGGGTCCCAGCACGCACCGCAGCGGCGGGCCGGGCTCGTGAACCGCCGGCTCGCCATACCGGTGGCGGCGGTCGCCCTCGCGGCCGCCGCCGGCGGCGCGGCCTGGGCCCTCGCCGGCGAGAGCTCAGCCACCGGCACCCAGAGCGCAGCTCGAGCAACCGCGACTGCGACCGTCGAACGGCGCAACCTCGTCCAGTACGAGACCGTCGACGGCACGCTCGGCTACGCGGACTCGCGGACGCTCTACGCGCAGGGCGGCGGCACCGTAACGGCCCTCGGTCGTCCCGGGAGCGTCGTCAGACGCGGCGAGCCCCTGTACTGGCGCGACGCCAAGCCCGTGACGCTCCTGTACGGATCGGTCCCGATGTGGCGGCGCCTTGATCCCTCCTCGCCCGACGGCGCGGACATCCGCGAGCTCGAGCAGAACCTGGTCGCGCTCGGCTATGACCCCGACGGCGACATCGAGATCGACGACTCCTGGGACTCCGCGACGACGGCGGCGGTCAAGCGCTGGCAGGACGACCTGGGGGTCACCGAGACCGGAGCCGTCGACCTCGGCGACGTCGTCTTTCTGCCGGGTCCTCGCCGTATCGGGCAGCAGAAGACAACGGTCGGAGCATCCCTGCAGCCCGGCGCCGAGATCATGGACACGAGCTCGACGAGGCGCATCGTCACCATCGATCTCGACGCCGACAAGCAGGCGCTCGTCAAGAAGGGCGACAGGGTCAGCGTCGAGCTCCCGGACGGCTCGACCATCCGAGGCAGGATCACGAGCGTCGGCAAGGTTGCCGAGGTCGCGCCGGACTCTCAGGACGGCGAGTCGAGTACTCCCACGATCGAGGTTCGGGTCTCGCTCGATCGCGGCTCGAAGACCGGCGCGTTCAGCGAGGCGCCCGTCAACGTCTCGCTTGCAAAGGAGAGGGCGAAGCGCGTGCTGAGCGTCCCCGTGAGCGCGCTCCTCGCGCTGGCCGAGGGCGGCTACGCCGTCGAGGTCTTGAATGCGGACGGGTCGACGCACCTCGTTCGAGTCGAGCCCGGCATGTACGCCGACAGCTTCGTCGAGATCACCGGCCGCGGGATCAAGGAAGGCATGAAGGTGGTGGTCCCCGAATGACGCCGGTGCTCGAGATCCGAGACCTGGTCAAGACCTATCCCGGGCCCGTCCACGCGCTGGCAGGCGTGAGCCTCTCCGCGGAGGCGGGTGAGCTGGCCGCGGTCGTCGGCCCCTCCGGCTCGGGCAAGACGACGCTCTTGCAGATCATGGGCACGCTCGACCGTCCCACGGCCGGCCTCGTTCGCGTTGCCGAAAGCGACATCGCCGAGCTCTCCGACCGGGCACTCGCATCCCTCCGGGCGCGCTCGATCGGGTTCGTGTTCCAGCAGTTCTTCCTGCTCGAGGGTATGTCCGCGCTGGACAACGTCGCCAACGGGCTCCTCTACTCCGGGACGCCGGCCTCGGAGCGGCGACAGAAAGCGGCCGCCGCGCTCGAGCGCGTGGGCCTCGCCGGTCGTCTGAGCCATCCGCCCGCCAAGCTCTCGGGCGGCGAGCGCCAGCGGGTCGCGATCGCGCGGGCGCTCCTGGCCAGGCCGGCGATTGTCTTCGCCGACGAGCCGACCGGCAACCTCGACAGCCAGGCGGGCAAGGAGATCCTCGCCCTCCTTCAGGAGCTGAACGCGGAGGGCACGACGATCCTCGTCATCACCCACAACCACGAGATCGCCTCCGCGCTCCCGCGCCGCATCGAGATGCGCGACGGCCGCATCGTCCGCGACACCGCCCGGGAGGTGAGCTAGTGGAGCTCGCCCCCTCCCGCCTCCTCCCGGCCGACATCGTGCGAGTCGGCGCGATCGGTCTTCGCACCCGTCGGCTGCGCGCTTCGCTCTCGGCGCTCGGGATCGCGATCGGCATCGCCGCCATGGTCGCGGTGCTCGCGATCTCGGAGTCTTCGAAGTCAGATCTCATCGCCACCCTCGACCGCCTGGGGACGAACCTCCTCCGAGTCGCTCCGGGCCAGACGTTGCTCGGCGAAGACGCAAAGCTCCCGGAACAGGCGAGAGCGATGATCGGCCGAGTCCGTCCGGTGGATGAGGTCTCCGCCGTCGAAGCAGTCGACGCAAGCGTCAGGCGCACCGACTACATCTCCGAGGAGGAGACCGGCGGCATCAGCGTTCTCGCCGCCGACCTCGACCTGCCCGCAACCCTCGGCGCGACGCTTCGGGCCGGCGTCTTCCTGAACGCCGCCAGCTCCCGGTACCCGGCCGTCGTGCTCGGCTCGATCGCAGCAGAGCGCCTGGGAATCGACCGGGTCGGAGTCAATGTCTGGCTGGGCAACCAGTGGTTCACGGTCGTCGGGATCCTGGACCCCATCGAGCTCGCCCCCGATCTCGACCGCTCCGCGCTCGTCGGCCTTCCGATCGCCAAAGACCTCTTGGGCGCGGAGGGCTCCGCCTCGACGATCTACGTCAGGG
>DASZCE010000367.1:0-2009 GCA_035943455.1 Gaiellaceae bacterium
CGCGTTCCGCGCCGGCGAGCGCGTCCCAGGCGACGCCGAGCTGAACGAGCTGACCCCGCGAGAGCGCGAAGTCCTCCAGCTGATCGCGCGCGGGTACATGTACAAGGAGATCGCCGCGCGCCTGCACCTGTCCGTGAAGACGGTCGAGAGCCACGTCTCGAACGTCCTGCGCAAGCTCCAGCTGTCCACCAGACACGAACTCACGCACTGGGCGACCCAGCACCGCCTGATCTAGAGAGAGGCACGAGGGCGAGGTCTGTCGGTGCGTTGGGGAAGCTCGCCCGCTATGACGAGCCTTCCCGTTACCAGGGACATTGAGGACGGGAGCGACGGGACTCGAACCCGCGACCTCCGGCGTGACAGGCCGGTCTGGATAGGTCCGGGCTGGCGGGAACTCGCCGGGGATTTGCGGCGAGAGCAGGCTATTTAGCACGTCGCCTTGCGGGGATTCTCGGGCGCAGTCGGGAACTTCCGACGGCCTCCTGCGGGATGTGCGCGGGATGGATCGTTGCTCTCTCTAGGTCATGCGTCTTTGCAGTGCATCTTTTCCCGGAATAGCGTTTGGCCTCATGGCGGACCGTATGCGAGCCTTGCTCGACGCAGGCGTCGCCCTTACTTCGGAGCTTTCCCTCGACGCTTTGCTTCAGCGGTTGGTCGAGACCGCAGCCCGCCTGACGGAGGCGCGCTACGCCGCTATGGGCGTCATCGATCCGAGCGGAACTGAGCTCGAGCGCTTCGTGACAACGGGTATTGATCCACAGACGCACGCAGCGATCGGGGACCTCCCACGCGGTCGGGGGATTCTCGGGGTGCTCATCCGCGAGTCAGCGGTACTGCGGCTGCACGATCTCAGCGACGACCCGCGTTCGGTTGGGTTTCCTCCCAATCACCCCCCGATGCACACCTTCCTCGGTGTCCCCGTCAACTTGCGGGGCGTTGCGTACGGGAACCTCTACCTCACAGAAAAAGCCGGGGACGCCGACTTCACGCAGGAGGACGAGGAGATCGTGACGCTGCTCGCCGGCCAGGCCGCGGTCGCAATCGAGAACGCTCGTCTCTACGAGTCGGCGACGCGGTGGTCTCAGCAGCTCGAGTCGCTCATGGAGGTCGGGGCGGCCCTCGCGCGGGAGACCGAGCTTCCGAAGCTCCTTGAACTCATCGCTCGAAGGCTGCGGGAACTGATCGGAGCCCGGCTCGTCGTGATCGGCGTCCCGTCCGGTGAGGATTCGCTGCGCATCGACGCAGCGGACGGAGAGGACGCGGATGAGTTTCTCGGCATGCGCCTAGAGCGGGCCTCGTCGAAGAGCGGGCGGGTGCTCGATCGACGCCGAAGCGAGCGGCTGGATTCCCTAATCGACGACCCCGAAGTCGATCGCGAGTTCGCCCGGCGGATGGGAATGCGGGCTGCCCTCTTCGTACCCTTGCTGGTGGGCGATCGCGCGATTGGCGTCATCCAGGCGTTCGACAAGCTCGCGGCCGACCGCCGCTTCTCGAATGAAGACCTACGCGTCGCCGAGATGTTCGCTGCGCAGGCCGGCATCGCCGTCGACACGGCGACGCGGGTCGCTCGGGACGCATTCCAGCGAGCCGTCGAAGGGCAGGAGCTGGAACGACGGCGGTTGGCGCGCGAGCTTCATGACGAGACGGGGCAGGCCCTGACTTCCATTCTGCTCGGACTACGCTCGCTCGAGGAGCGGCGCTCTGATGACGTCGACGAGGCCGTGAGCCAGCTGCGCGAGCTCGTCGTACAAACGCTCCAGGACGTTCGCCGGCTTGCTGTCGAACTGCGCCCGACCGCGCTCGATGATTTTGGACTCGCGCCCGCACTCGAGCGGCTAACGTCCACCTTCGCCGAGCAGACCGGCACAGTCGTCGAGATCGAATCGCAACTGGGCGAGGAGCGACTCCCGGCGGACGTAGAAACGGTGCTCTACCGCATCGTGCAGGAGGCGCTCACGAACGTCGTCAAGCATGCGCAGGCCGACCATGTCAGCATCGTGCTGCAGCGC
>DASZCE010000368.1:0-4496 GCA_035943455.1 Gaiellaceae bacterium
TCGTCGTACAGCTGTTCGCGACGTACGTGAGCTTCGGCGTCGTCGTCGTCGGCTCGATGATGTCGCGGAGCGCGACGAGCGGCGCACTCGTGCTCGGGGACGCATTCTTGAAGGCGAGCTTGAACGTGACGTCGGTGTTGGGGGGCGCGGTGTAGGTCCCAGGGGTGGCCGTCGCCGTGCAGCCCGCGATACATGTCTTCACAACCTCGAGGTCGGGATTTCCCGCCAGCGGTGCCGGCTTCGACACCTGCAGCTGCCCCATGCCTCCAGGCGTGTCGCCGCCGAGGGCCATCGAGCTGCCGCCGAAGTTGTGGGCGCCGATCGCCATCGGCACGGAGAAGGTGATGAACGCCGGGTTGCTGTTGTTGACCGTGCCCGTCGTCGTGACGGTGAAGCAGTAGGCCCACACGGGGCCGCTCTCGTCACAGCGCGTCGGGGTGGTGAAGCTGACCCTGTTGTCCGACTTCTGGAAGTTCGTGAAATCGTCGAGGCCGAACGTCGTGCCGCCAGACGCGTTCAATGTCTTGTCGAACGAGATCTTGAAGGCCTCATTCGTGAACCCGCCCGTGAGCTTCACGCGCGCGGGAATAAGGTTGGTCTCCGCCCAGCCCTTGAGGTTGCCGTTCTCCCAGCCGCCGTCGCATTGGGCGCCGCTCGTGCAGGCCGGGTTCGATTGGCCCTGAAGCGTCGCCGCTGCGTCGGTGAACGTCGTCGTCGCCGACAACCCGCTCGAGCCGACCGCGCGAACCGTGTAGTTGGCGACGAACCAGTCCGGCAGGTTGAACTGGTAGGTGAACGAGCCGTCGAGGCCGGCGACGACGTCGGCGTCGTGCGCCCACGTCTGGCCGGCGTCGTCGTTGACGTTGATGTGGACGGATTCGCCCGCCCCCCAGAACGAGCCGTACAGGCTCACCTGCTCACCCGGCGCGTAATCCGCCTTGTCGGAGGTGATCATCGGGCCGCCCTCGGCGAAGGCGTTTCCCGAGAAGGCGAGCGCCGCCACCAGCGTCAATGCAAGCGTCAGGAGCGTCGAAAAGCGCCGCTTCCGCGGTGCTGCCGCGAGTCGCGCGCCCCGCTCCGCGGGCGCCGCTCGTGGCGTCGAAGGATCCGTCGAAGAGTCGCTTTCCGTCAGTGCCGCAGATATGCCCACGATCGCCCCCTTGCGTCGCGTACGGTTCACCCCTTGTCCACAGCGGTCTACGCTACGACGACGAGCGCACGGGCGAATCAGGCCGTTGCCGGATTTTCTGCTAGGACAGACGCCCTACGGTCGCAACCGTAGGTCCCTGTTTTGCAGAAATCGCAAAACGCGGAAAAATGTTTTCCACAGTCATGCCGTCTGCGGCAAACCGGCCCTCCATCCTCGTCGTCGAAGACGACGCTGCCTTTCGCGAGCACGTTCGCGTCGTGCTCGAAGGCGCGGGGTTCGGCGTCGTCGAGGCGAGCAGCGGTGAAGACGCGCTCCTGATTGCGAGCGAGAGCGAGCCCTCGCTCATCCTGCTCGACGTGCACCTGCCGGGTTTTAGCGGCTACGAGATCTGCCGGACCCTTCGGCAGAACCACGGTGACCGCATCGGCATCATCTTCCTGTCTGGGTCGAAGACAGATTCGATCGACCGCGCGGCGGGGCTGGGGATCGGCGCCGACGACTACGTGCTGAAGCCGTTCGAGCCCGACGAGCTCGTCGCGCGCGTCCGAGCAGTTCTGCGGCGGATGCAACCGCGAGGCGGCGAAGCCGCGACGGCGTCCAATGACACCTTCCACCTGACCCCGCGCGAGCTGGAGATCCTCGGTCTTCTCGCCGACGGCCTGACGCAGGATCAGATCGCCGAGCGGCTCGTGATCGCGCCGAAGACGGTCGCGACGCACATCGAACGAATCCTGAGCAAGCTCGGCGTCCAGAGCCGTGCGCAGGCCGTCGCGCTCGCATTCCGCGAAGAGCTCGTCGGAATGCGCTGATCAAACCTCGACGCCCGCAAGTGGTGCATGCGCGGCGATCTGCTGCTTCAGTAGCTCCTCGATCTCCTCGGACTGGCCGACGCTGAGCGCGCCGATCACCTCACCCTTCTCGTCGCCGTAGAGCGCGTAGAACTGCTCGTCCATGAGCGATCCGCGGGCGACGACCTCTGCGTCGCGTCTCGCGTCGCCGAACACCCTGATGGTGAGGCCGAAGATCTCGGTGAAGAAGGTCGACACGATGTCGTAGCGCCCGCCGGAACCGGCGAGCACCTTCCCGACCTCAGTTCCCTGGTAGTTGGCGTTCGACCAGTGTTCGATTCGTCGGCGAGGCCGAACAGAGGATCGAGGAAGTTCGCGACGTCCCCGACCGCGTACACGTCGGGCACGTTCGTCTCGAACCGCTCGTTGACGACGATGCCGTTGTCGAGCTCGACACCGCTGCCCTCGAGGAAGTCCGTCACCGGCTCGACGCCGATCCCGATCACCGCCAGATCCGCCTCGACGCGCCGGCCGTTGGTCGTCGTGACCGCCTCGAGGCGCCCATCGCCGTGAAAGGCCTCGACCTGATGGCCGAGGACGAGATCGACTCCTTTCGATCGGTAGAGCGCGGCGAGCTCGTTGCTCAACGGCTCAGCGCCGAGCTGCTCGAAGAGCCACCGGCTGAGGTGGATGAGCGAGACGTCCTTACCGATCGAACGCAGTGAGGCCGAGACCTCCATGCCGATAAAGCCAGCCCCGACGATCGCTGCACGCTCGGCTCCGGCTGCCGCCTCACGGATGGCTCGCGAATCGACGACCCTCCGCAACGTGAAGACGTTCTCGAGGTCGGCGCCGGGCACCTGCAGGCGTTTGGGCCAGGCACCGCTCGCCAGAAGGAGCTTGCGATAGCCGAGGCGGTCGTTGTCAAGCTGGACGGAGCGAGAACGGACGTCCACGGCCGACACCGTCGTCGCGAGCATGACCTCGACGTCGTGGTCCCGATAGAAGGCCCCGTCCTCGACGAGCGGCTCATCATGCGTCTCGCCACGGAGGAACTTCTTCGACAGCGGCGGCCGATGGTACGGGAGCGTCGAATCCTTCGAGACGAGCGCGATAGGGCCCTCGCCCCCAGCCTCGCGGAACGACTTGATCGCTCGTGCCGAAGCCAGCCCTCCCCCGACGATGACAAGCTCGAAGTCAGACACGCGCCCTAGCTTGCCTAAGTTCGCTCACAAACCGTGGTCGCCGGCGTTCTGGTGGTAGCGTCGAACCATGGGGGACGCACCGACGGTCGTGGACGTGGTCTGTGTCCACTGCGGGAAGTCGTTCAGCGCGGAGGTGCTGTCACCTCACAGCGAGCAGGCGGGCGTGAAGTGTCCCCATTGCAAGCTTTTCATGCCGCTCGAGCGCGTCGACCAGACCGAAGACGCCGCGTAGACCGCTGGCCGCGCGGCTCGACTGACTTTCGTGACGAACGCCCTAGACGGAGGCGTCCCGCAGGCCCTGGGCTTCGGGCAGTGTCTCGAGCCGCTTGAGCGTGTTGTTCTCGATCTGGCGAATTCGCTCGCGTGTGACGCCGAAGGCGCGCCCGACCTCCTCGAGCGTGAACGGCTGGTGGCCGAGCAGCCCGAAGCGCAGCTCGATCACCCGGCGCTCGCGATCCGGTAGCGAATCCAGCGCCTTCTGGACGTCCTCCCGCCGCAGCGTCAGCGAGGCAGTGTCGAAGGGCGACTCGACCGTGTCGTCCTCGACGAAGTCGCCGAGCTCGGACTCCTCCTCTTCGCCGATCGGCTTCTCGAGCGAGATTGGCAGCTGCGACATGCGCAGGATCTCGCGCACCTCCTCGGTGGTCATCTCCAGCTCGTCGGCGATCTCCTCCGGCTCCGGCTCGCGCCCCAGCCGCTGCACGAGCTGACGCTCGATGTGCACGACCTTGTTCAGCTTCTCGACCATGTGGACGGGGATTCGGATCGTCCGCGCCTTGTCGGCGATCGCCCGCGTCACCGCCTGGCGGATCCACCAGGTCGCATATGTCGAGAACTTGAAGCCTTTGCGGTAGTCGAACTTCTCGACGGCCCGGATCAGTCCGAGTGAGCCCTCCTGGATGAGATCGAGAAAAGACAGGCCTCGGCCGAGATAGCCCTTCGCGATCGAGACGACGAGCCGCAGGTTTGCCTCGACCATCTGCGTCTTCGCCACCATGTCGCCCCGCTCGATCCGCTTCGCCAGGTAGACCTCCTGGTCGGCGGTGAGCAGCGGCACCTTCCCGATCTCGCGCAGGTAGAGACGCAGCGAATCGAGCGAGGGCTCGACAGTGAGGTCGAGCTTCGGGGCCTTCGCGTTTGCCTCTTCCTCTGCCAGCGCCGGCTGTTCGTGCGGCGGATGCTTGTGCTGCTCGCCCTCCACCAGCTCGACCGAGTGATCGATCAGATACGTGTAGAAGTCCTCGACTTGCTCCTTCGTCAGCTCGACCTCCTCGAGCGCCGAGACGATTTCGTCGTACGTGAGCACCCCCTTCTCCTGACCCTCTTGAACGAGCTTGTGGAGCTCTTCGACGT
>DASZCE010000369.1:0-2040 GCA_035943455.1 Gaiellaceae bacterium
CGGAAAAGATGAAAGGGGATAAGTGGTCCAGCTTGATGGGAAGCGATCGCGTTTTGGCGACGGACATGGTCGAGCAGCTCGAGCTGACCGAGCCTGTAGACGGCCGCATCATCGTGAGCGGGAATCCCGGCGACCGCGCGGCGTCCTGCTCGACGTTCGCCGACGAGCTCGCGCGCGCTCCTGTCCGCGCGTAGTGGCGGCCGCGGTTCTGCTCGACGTCGACGGGACGCTCGTCGACACGAACTACCACCACGCGCTGGCGTGGTATCGGGCGTTCCGCGAGGAGGGGATCATGTTGCCGGTATGGCGAATCCACCGACATGTCGGCATGGGCGGGGATCAGCTCGTCCCTGCCCTCGTGCCCGGAATCGACCGAGAGCTCCACGAGGCGATCGAGACGGCGCGCGAGAAGCGGTACGCCGAGCTCCTCGACGAGGTCGCGCCTTTCGACGAGGCGCACGAGCTCATCGTCGACCTGAAGAGAAGCGGCGTCACAGTCGTGCTGGCGAGCTCGTCGCCGCAGGACGAGCTCGACCACTATCTCGAGCTCCTTGACGCCCAGGACGTCGCCGACTCGTGGACGACCAAGGACGACGTCGATGCGACGAAGCCCGAGCCGGATCTCGTCGTCGCCGCGCTCGAGAAGGCCGGGGCCGCGGATGCCGTGCTGGTTGGAGACACGGCCTGGGATGTCGAGGCGGCGCGGAAGGCCGGACTGCACACGACGATCTGCGTGATGACCGGCGGCTGGGCGAAGCAGGAGCTCCTCGACGCGGGCGCCGCAGTCGTCTACGAATCGCTCGCCGAGCTCCGCCAGAACCTGGAAAGGCCGCCGCTATCCTTGTCGTAGCGCGGTGGCGGTAGCTCAGTTGGTAGAGCCCCGGGTTGTGGTCCCGGTGGTCGGGGGTTCGAGTCCCCTCCGCCACCCCTTCCGCTGAAGATCCTCGCCTCACGCCGCTTCCCCGGCCCGGCTTGGGACGAGCTCACCGACGTTGAGTACTTCGATGCTCCCCTCTCGAGCGATCGGCCCGACGTCGAGGCTCTGGCGATCGTCGCGCAGCCCGTCGCCGCCGAGCTCCTCGACCGCTTGCCGAACCTCCGCGTCGTCGCCAACTACGGCGCCGGCTACGAGCTCGTGGACCTGGAGGCGTGTCGAAGGCGTGGGGTCGTCGTCACCAACACTCCGGGCGTGACGTCGGCTTCGACGGCGGATCTCACGCTGGGACTGCTGCTCGCCGTGCGCCGCCGAATCGCCGCCGGTGACGCGTTCGTCCGGTCGGGTCGGTGGGGAAGCGGGTGGGCCGACGAGCCCCTCAAGGGCGATGAGGTCGCCGGTTCGACGCTCGGGATTGTCGGGCTTGGCCGGATCGGACGGGCGGTCGCCCAGCGCGCCCGGGGGTTCGAGATGCGCTTGCTCTACACGCGCCGGATCGCTGACGGCGATCCCGCGCAGCGCACGCTCCAGCAGCTTCTCTCCGAGGCCGACGTCGTCTCGATCCATCTGCCGCTCACCGATGAGACCCGCGGGCTAATCGACGCCGAGCACCTCGCCCTGATGCCCGATGGCGCCGCCTTGATCAATACCGCTCGCGGCCAGATCGTCGAGGAGTCCGCGCTCGTCCGGGAGCTCGTTTCCGGGCGTCTCCAGGCCGGCCTCGACGTCTTCGCGCACGAGCCGGCCGTTCCGCCCGAGCTTTACGGTCTCCCGAACGTCGTCATGACGCCGCATCTCGGCACCGCGACTCGGGCGACGCGAGAGGCAATGACCCGTGTCCTCGTCGCCAACCTCCTGGCAGTGGAAGCCGGTGAGCCTCCGCCGAACGCCGTCTAGGACCACCCCTCCGGCGGCTCCAGGCGTCCCTCGTGCGTATTCCAGTAGTCGTGCTGCTCGGCGACGAGCCCGTCGGGCCGGAATCGAATCACCGCGATGCCCGCGATCGTCTCGTCTCGCCCCTGATACCGGACGACGCCCCAGTACTCGACGATCGCCCGATCCCCGGAGACGATCGGCTCGCCGAACCAGCACTCGGCCTCGTCCTG
>DASZCE010000370.1:0-1882 GCA_035943455.1 Gaiellaceae bacterium
CCGCGACCTCCGGCGTGACAGGCCGGAACGAGCTCAACCGGCACAGCCGGCTGCGACCCCGAATTACCGGCTACAGCGGGCATTTCCTCATCTGACCAACCGGCTGGAACCGGCTACGACCGGCTACGACCCGGCAGGGCCTGTGTAGTGGGTGTGTAGTCGACCTGTTCGCGGAGAAGGCAACAGATGTCGAGCAGATCCTGGAGCTCGCACGAGGCTCGTGGTATCGACCCGCGAGCGATTCGTCCTTCATGAGGATTGGGTGCCGCACGTCCTCGATCTCACTAGGGAGCTCTCAACGTGCGCGGGCCGCCAGCGAGATGACCTCATCTAGGCCCTTCCCGGGCCGGCGGGAACCACTGCTCAGAGAGATCGCCTTGCTCGCGCACCCGCGCTGCGCGTTCCCCCGGATCACCGAACTCTAGGGCAGCGGCAGCACCGCGCGGAACGCCTCGCGCTCCTTCGCCGGGTTGATCCCCTCGCCGACGATCACGGTGCCGTCGGCTGAGACACCCGTCGCACCGAGCAGGATCCAGCCGCTCACCGACGTCACGCCCGCCTTCTGCAGGAGCTGCTGGAGGTTCTGCATCCCCTTCTGCGTCGTCCAGCGAAAGGCGCGATCAGAGGCGGAGTTGCTGCTTGTGAGCGCTCGCCCGACGACGACCGAGCCGTCGTCGGAGACGTTGTAGGCGGCCGCCATCGGCCCCCCGAGCGTTCCGATGTCTCGCATGCCGGTCGCCGCGGTCCAGCGGAAGGCCTTCCAGAAGCCGTCCCGGTCCCGCGACTGCCCGACCACAACGGAGCCGCTGCCCGAAGCGTCGTCGGCGAAGCTCTGCGTGCCGGGGACGGTGCTCTCCGTGCCGTCGACGGTGCCGAGGTCCTGAATGCTGCCCGTCGGCGTCCAGCGGACCGCGTGAGCGTTGTTTCCGACGACGACTTGGCCGTCGGACGAGATGCCGCGCGACGAGAAGCTGCCCAGATCCTCGAGCCCGCCGGTTGCCGTCCAGCGCTCTGCGAAGCCGAACAAGCCGACGACCGAGTTGCCGTCGGCGGAGACGTCCGTTGCATCGCCGCTCACGAACTGCGGCGGCGAGCTGGGCAGGTTCTGCATGCCTCCGGTCGGCGTCCAGCGGAAGGGGCGGTAGTTCCCGGAGGTGTTCGTGGCGCGGCCGACGATCGCGGAGCCGTCGCCCGACGCGGCGTACGCCTCGCTGTTCGCGCCGCCGAGCGTGCCGAGCTCGAGCATGCCCTGGGTCGCGGTCCAGCGGAACGCGACCGTGTCGGTGCCGAGCCTCGAGAGCTGCCCGACGACGACCTTCCCGTCGCCGGAGACACCCCACGCCTGGCTCTGCAACCAGCCGGGGAGCTTCCCGAGCCCCTGGAAGCTCGCGGTACCGGCCGGCGGCGGGGAAGGCGGTGGAGGCGGCGGCGGCGTTCCGCCGGCGGGCGTGCAGCCGGAGAGCGTCGCCTGCGCGGACGACACCCCGTCACTGACCGTGATCGTGCACGTTGGGGACGTGAAGCCGGTGCGCCTGATCGAGAACCGGCCGTCCGAAGCCGCAGTGCCCATCGCGACGCCGTCGACCGTGATCGTCGCCCCTGCCTGGGCTCCCTGGCCCTCCACGCGCAGCTCGCCGCCGTTCAGTTCCGCGCGCGTGACGGCGATCGCCGCCAGCGCGGTCGGGGCAGCCACGAGGACGACCATGGTGGCGAGCGTGAGTGCGCGGGTGAGGCGACCCATGCGGTCTCTCGATTCCTACGGCGCCGAATGCGAAACGGTTTTCAGTCCACGGCCCGAGCGGAACGACGGAAGCCGCCCTTCAAGGGGAGGCCAGCCAAGCCGGTGCCGCTGCTGTCCGACGGAGACGTTTGCCCCTTGAGC
>DASZCE010000371.1:0-6350 GCA_035943455.1 Gaiellaceae bacterium
CCGCACGTTCGGGATCCGTATCCTGCGCTCCGCGCGTCCCGTCGATCCCGTCAAGCGGGAGCTCGACGAGTACTTCCGCGGCCGCCGCCGCGAGTTCGACCTTGCCGTCGATCTCCGCGGCCGTTCGGAGTTCTCCCGCGCCGTCCTGGAGCAGCTCGCGCGCGTCCCCTACGGTGACGTCACGACCTACGGCGCGCTCGCGGCGCGCAGCGGGCGCCCTCGCGCGGCCCGCGCCGTCGGGACGATCATGAACCGCAACCCGATCCCGATCGTGCTTCCCTGCCACAGGGTCGTGGGATCGAGTGGGAGCCTCGTCGGCTACGGCGGCGGGCTCGACCGCAAGCGGCAGCTGCTCGACCTCGAGGAAGCGCCGATTTGAGCTTGACCTCAGCGTATCTGAGCTTGACCTCGGCTTACCGTAAGCGTACACTTACGGTAAGTGGAAGCTTACGAAGAGGCGATGAACGCGCTCGGCGATCCGACCAGGCGGACGATCTTCGAGCAACTGGCGGATGGGCCGAAGTCCGTCGGCGTGCTCGCGACGACGGTGCCGGTCAGCCGCCCCGCGGTCTCGCAGCATCTTCGGGTGCTGAGGTCGGCCGGCCTCGTCGGGGAGAGACCCGACGGAACGCGTCGCATCTACCGCGTCGAGCCGGCGGGCATCGAGGCGCTCCGCGCCTACTTCGACGACTTCTGGGACCGGGCCCTGACGGCGTTTCAGTCGGAGGCCGAAGCGCGGGAAAGGAGCAAAACGATGAGCACGACCGAGGCACTCGCCGCGATCCGAAAGACGATCACCGTCGACGCGTCGCTCGAGACCGCGTTCGAGACCTTTACGCAGGAGATGAGCAGCTGGTGGCCTACGGGGTCGCACCGGATCTTCGAGGACCGCAGCGAGGTCGTCTTCGAGACCCGGGCCGGCGGCCGCGTGTACGAACGCAACGCGGACGGCCAGGAGGGAGACTGGGCCGACGTGCTCGTCTGGGAGCCGCCGAATCGATTCGTGCTCGGCTGGCGCGTCAACCCGAAGCGCGGCCCGACCGAGGTCGAGGTTCGGTTCTCACCCGTCGACGGGCGCACCCGCGTCGACCTCGAGCACCGAGGCTGGGACGACCCGGAAGGCCGTGCCAACTACGACACCGGCTGGGACTTCGTCCTCGAGCGGTTCAGAGCCGCGTTTCAGTCTGTCAGCGAATAGCCGACGCCCCACACGTTCCGGACAAAGTCGCCGCCGGCAGCGGCGAGCTTGCGCCGGAGCCGGGAGGCGTGCGAGTCCAGCGTTCGCGTGCGACCCAGCGATCGGAAGCCCCAGACCTCCCGCAGGAGCTGCTCCTTCGTGAAGACTCGGCTGGGCTCGCCGGCGAGCTTGACGAGCAGCTCGTATTCCTTCGTGGCGAGCGGGACGGACGCGTCCCGCACGGTCACGCGCCTCGCCGCACGGTCGATCACGAGCTCGTCGACGACGATGCGTTCGCGCGGAGGCGGCGAGGCCCGTCGCAACACGGCGCGAATGCGCGCGAGCAGCTCCTCGTAGTGGAACGGGCGCGGCACGTAGTCGTCGCAGCCGCCGTCGAAGGCGCGAACTCGATCGACCGGGTCGGAGTCCGGCCGGCCCAGCACGATGATCGGCACGTCGGCCGCTCGCCGGCAGAGGTCCGCGGCGAGCGAGTCCGACGCGAGGACGAGCACGGGTCGTGTCAGCTCGAGCAGCGCCAGCGCCTCGCCGTCCTGCGCCTCCACCACGTCGAACCCGTCCTCCCGGAGATGCCGCTCGAGGAAGCCCCTGGTTGCGGCCTCCGGCTCGGCGAGGAGAAGGGCGTTCGACATGCCGGCGACGCTACCAACGAGTTTTCGCCAGAACTAGATGTCCTTTTTCATAGATTCGTGACGAACGATCGACAGGCTCGGTGAGCGGGCCGGGGCCGCTCGCCAGGCTAGAGATTCACTTGCACGCGCTGGTCGCCCTCGAGGAGGACGTAGTGTGCGGACGCTGACGCCCGGTACAGGCGAAGGCGTGCGGGCGGCTCCACGTCCGCGGGCGACCACGGACGGCCCCCGTGCCGCTGCGACCGCCGCGAGAAGATCTCGATTCCATTGCCGTGCTCGTCCGCCTCCACCTGCTCGGCGTGAGCCGACATGTACACGGCCTGACCGGAATCGATCGCCGCCTGGGAATCGAAGATCACGATGCTGACCTCCGGCCTACGAGCAACGTTGCGTGAGTGCGTCGCCTCGGGCGACGAGACCCAGAAGAAGTCGCGAAACGCGGAGGACGCAAAGTACACGGGGGAAACCCACGGGTTGCCCGACTCGTCGGCGGTGCCGAGAACCAGGTAGAGGTTGGCGTCGATGATTGCGCGGGCGACGGCTGCTGGATCCGGTTCGGTCAATCCTGCGAGAGACTAAGCGACCAGCTCGAGCTCGGCCTCGATGTACGCGGTGATCAGCGCCTCGACGACGTCCGGATCGAACTGGGTCCCGGCACAGCGCCGTAGCTCCGCGATCGCGTCCTCGGACGCCATCGCGCGGCGGTACGGGCGATCCTCCGTCATCGCGAAGAAGGCGTCGCACGCGGAGACGATCCGGGAGATCAGCGGGATGCTGGGGCCGTCGAGGCCGTCCGGATAGCCATGGCCGTCCATCCGCTCGTGGGTGGAGCGAACGAGGCGCGCGATGCGCGAGAGCGACGGCGCCGAGGCGAGGATCCGTTCACCGACGAGCGTGTGCCGGAAGATGAACGGCCATTCCTCCTCGTTGAGCGGTCCCGGCTTCGACAGGATCGAGTCCGGGATCGCCAGCTTGCCGACGTCGTGGAGTTCGGCTGTGAGCCCGAGATCGTGGAGCTCGTACGGGGGCAGCTCGAGCCTGTGTCCCACGGCGCGTGCGAGCCGAGCGACGCTCGTGAGGTGCCCGCGGAGGACCGCGTCCCGCTCGGTGAGCACGCTGAGGAGCACGTCCTTGGACTGGCGGACGGCGGATGCCCGCCTGGAGTCCTTGTTCCCGTACAGCCTCGTGTCGGCGA
Source organism: Gaiellaceae bacterium (assembly GCA_035943455.1). GTDB lineage: Bacteria > Actinomycetota > Thermoleophilia > Gaiellales > Gaiellaceae > JACDAN01. The sequence goes on from DASZCE010000371.1 coordinate 3,023, forward strand.
TCCGCAGCGCCTCGGAGAGCTCAACCGTCTCGTCCGGGAGGATGATTGCGCCGCTCGCTGCGGTGATGACGAAGCCCTCGCCTTCCTCCTCCAGTGCCTTCGTCGCGTTCTGCAGGACCGAGCCGCGGTCGGCCAGATCGGCATCGGCGAGGAGGCAGAACTCGTCTCCGCCCATCCGGTAGGCGCGGCCGACCGGCTCGCACGCGGCGGCGAGGTTGAGCGCGAGACGGCGCAGGAGCGCGTCTCCCGCCGGGTGGCCGAACGCGTCGTTGTACCCCTTGAAGCCGTCGAGGTCGAAGAGGACGAGCAGGGTCGGAGCGCCGACCTTCAGCCGATCGTCGAGATCCGCGAGCAGCTTCCGCCGGTTGGCGAGGCCGGTGAGCGCGTCGGTCTCGGCCTCGGTCCGGCTCTTCTCGAGCAGCGTCGTGTTCTCCCGGAAGGTCAGCGCCAGGCGGCCCATCACAGCCGCGATCGACAAGGTGGAGAAGACGAGCGCAGTTGCGTTCAGCCGGTCGAAGTGGTCGTAGACGAGCAGGCCAAGGCTCAGCAAGCCGAAGCCGACGGGGACGGCAAGCATGCGAAACCCTTCCAGCCGCCGGTGGACGACGGCGCGCTTCGGCTGCCACGCCGCGATCGCGAAGAGCAGCAGGCCCGCCGGCCACCCGGCGTCGAGGATGGTGCTCTGGACGTACGTCCCCTTCGCCGTCTGCCACAGGTACGCGCAGTCGGTCACCGCGAAGACGGCGCAACCGGCTAGCGCACACGCCCAGACGCGGTCGACCTGCCAGCCCGTGAGGCCGAGCGTCGCGAGCACGATCACAATCAACCCGAGGTCGCCAAGGGGATAGGCGAGGTTCGTCACGACGGTCCAGGAGGCACCGCCGGTCGTGTCGACGATCGTCGAGAAGAGCAGTGCAGCTCCCACGGCTGCGACGGTCAGCCCCGCGATCGTCCCGTCGAGCCAGAAGCTCCGGTTCTCCTGGAGCGTTCGGCCGCGAAGCAGAAGGCCAAGCCCGAGATAGACGAGCGGGTAGAGGCCGACGTAGCCGGCGTCGGCGAGCGACGGATACGGAATCGCCTCGCGGTTGGCGAGGACGAACGAGAAGTAGAGGTCGCCGGCGGTGAAGCAGGCGATGCCGAGGCCGACGGCGAGCCAGGCTCCCCGGTTGTCCGGGCGGAGGAGCGGCCGGGCCAGGCAGAACAGGGCCGCCGATACCTCGAGCGCGGTGTAGAGAGGGACGTCGATCGCCTGACCGAAGCCGTCGGCGTTGAGGCCGAACCAGACCAGGCCGGCGTAGAACGCCATGAGCGCTCCGAGGAAGATCCCGACGATGCCGGGGCTGATTGATTCCGTTAGTCGCCGCATCGCGCAAGCCGCCCGCCGCAAGGGCTTGCTTCCAATATCAGCGCAATCGCGGCGTCCCGATCTCCCCCGTTCGAGGGAGCTATGCGCCTACAGGCGGCCGGAGCGGATCACGCCCCAGAGCAGCCAGAGACCGAGCAGGCCGGAAACGACGAACCCGATCACGGCGAGCACGTGCAGCCCGAGGATCTGCGGCCCCTGCTCGGCGAAGATCCCGAGCATGCTCGAGCCGATCAGGCCCGACGCGACGACGAGCGCGATCACGAGCCGGTTGAAGGCGACGTCCAGCTTGCCCATGAACTCGTCGAGACCCTTGTGCACGAACCCCACCTCGATCTGGCCGTCGCGCACCTCCTCGAGGATGTCGTGCACCTGGTACGGCAGGTCCGACGCGATGCGGGCGAGATTCCATGCCTCTCGCCGTGCACGTGACGCGACCCTGCCCGGCGTATAGCGCGCGAGCATCAGGTTCCGGGCGTAGGGCTTCGCGACCTCGAAGACGTTGAACTCCGGCGAGAGCTCGATCCCGACGGAGCCGAGGGTCGCGATCGCCTTGTCGAGGAGCACGAACCGCGTCGGCAGGCGCAGGTTCATGCGGTAGATCATCGCGAAGACCTCACGGATCACCTGCTGCGGATCGATCTCCGCCAGGCTCGCTCCGTAGTAGCGGTAGAAGAGCTCGCGGAGCTCGGCGACGAACTCCTCCTCACGGTCCCTGGGGTAGCGAACGCCCAGCTCGCTCAGCCGTTTCGGCAGGGCCTCGATGTTCTCGTTGGTGACGTCGATGAAGAGGCCCGTCGCCTTCGAGACGTCCTCGTCGGTGAGGCGGCCGGCAAGACCGAAATCGACGAGGCCGATTCGGTCGGGGGCGAAGACGAGCACGTTCGCCGGGTGGGGATCCCCATGGAAGAAGCCGTGACGGAAGATCATCGTCATCCATGCCTCGGTGAGGACCTCCGCCAGGCGGTGACGCTCCTCCACCGTCCAGCCCAGCAGCTCGAGATCGGCGAGCTGCGTCCCGTCCATGAACTCGAGCGTGAGCACGCGAGGCCGCGTATAGCTCCAGTAGACCCGTGGGATCCGGACGTGGGGATGGCCGGCGAAGTTCTTGCGGAACGTCTCGGCGTTGCGCGCCTCGAGCCGGTAGTCGAGCTCCTGGCGGATCGACCGCGCGAACTCGTCGACGAGCGCCTGAGCGTCGATGAAGTCGAGCGCGCGGACGCGTTCCCTGGCGAGCCGCGCAGCCTGGTACATGAGGTTCAGGTCAGCCTCGATCTGACGCGGCGTGCCGGGGCGCTGCACCTTGACGACGACGTCACGGCCCGTCGGCAGCGTGGCGCGATGCACCTGGCCGATCGACGCGGCCGCCAGGGGAAGCGGGTCGAACTCCCGGAAGACGCGCTCGACCGGCTGGCCCAGGTCGGCGAGGACGACCTCCTCGACCTGGTCGTACGGGAACGGAGAGACGTCGTCCTGGAGCCCGCGCAGCTCGGCGATGATGTCCGGCGGCAAGACGTCCGGTCGCATCGACAGGAGCTGGCCGAACTTCACGAACGTCGGGCCGAGCTCGTCCAGCAGCTCGCGGAGGTGGCGGCCTCGTTCCGAGGGCAGGTCGTCGAGCGACGGCCCCGCGTCGCCCGGCAGCAGGTCCGTCAGCCGGTTGCGGTGGAAGAAGTACCCGAAACCATGACGGACCGCGACCTGCGCGATCTCGGAGATTCGCCCGAGGCTACGCGGCGGTGCCTGAGCCATGGGTCAGTGTTGCACGGGCGGCGCGGAATCCCTTGCGGGAGGAGCCTCGAGGAGGCTCAGCCGGTGCTCGAGCTGCGCGATGCGCAGCTCGAGGTCCTCGAGATCGTCGCGGGTCACGAGGCCGAGCTCGCGGAAGATCGCGTCGAGCGTGGCGCCCGCGCGCTCCCCGAGCCTCGTCGTGTCGCCACGCCAGCGCGACGCGAGGTCCTCGAT
>DASZCE010000372.1:0-5389 GCA_035943455.1 Gaiellaceae bacterium
CCGTACTACCTGGACAAGTACCGGTTCGAAACGCGGCCAGAGCTGCTCAAGGCGATCGGCGAGCGGCTCGCCGACCTCGTCGCCGAGCACGAGCCGGACGCGGAGCGGCTCGCAGGCCCGGAGCTCGGAGCCGTCGCACTGGCAGCTGTCACCTCGCTTACGTCGCGCCTGCCGTTCGTGATCGTCCGCAAGGAGGCGAAGGGCTACGGCACGGACAACCGGCTCGAGGGGACGTTCGAGCCCGGTGAGTGCGTCTGCCTGGTCGAGGACGTCGTTACCTCGGGAGGAGCCGCCCTCTCCGCGATCGGGGCACTCCGGGGAGCTGGATTGCGGTGCCGAACGGCGGTCTGCGTCGTCGACCGGGAAGAGGGCGGCGTGGACGAGTTGGCGCGCCACGGCGTCAGACTGCGGCCGCTTTTCCGGGCAGGCGAACTGCTCGCAAGCGCCAAAAGTGCCGCAAAGCCGCATGGTTGAGCCGAAACTGGTTGAGCCCGACTGAAATGGCTGTTAGGGTCCCGGCGGCACTGCTAGACGTCGAGAGGAGTCCTTCGTGACCAAACAGGAATTTGTTGAGCGCGTCGCGACGAAGAGCGGGCTGAGCAGACGGGAGGCCGCCGAGGCGGTCGACGCGTTCCTCGACTCGATCCAGGATGCGCTGCGGACCGGCGAAGACGTGTCGTTCACGGGCTTTGGCAAGTTCTCCGTCCAGAACCGCGCCGCCCGCCAGGGAGTGAACCCCCGGAATCCTTCCGAGCGGGTCAATATTCCTGCGTCGCGCGTGCCGAAGTTCTCTGCGGGCAGTCAGCTCAAGCAGGCCGTCAAGGGCGGGTAGGCGCCACCGAAAGCAGAGTTTCGGGGGCCGGGTGACCGGCCCCCGTTTCATGCCGTAGCGATGTTCGGAGACCGGGTCGCCGAAGCGATCGAGCGCAAGCGGACGCAGCTCGTCGTCGGGCTCGATCCGCGCGCCGATCTGCTCCCGGTCGAGGTGCGTCTCGACGTCTCCCGCTTCTGCGCCGGCGTCATCGACGCTGTCGCGCCGCATGCCGTCGCAGTGAAGCCTCAGCTCGCCTTCTTCGAGGCGCTGGGCGCGGAAGGCATGGCCGCATTCGAGCAGGTCTGTGCATATGCCCGCTCGGCCGGCCTCATCGTGATCGTCGACGGAAAGCGCGGCGACATCGGCTCGACCGCCCGCGCGTATGCCGATGCCTACCTCGAACCCCGTGCCGACGGGAAGGAGCCCCTCGCCGACGCCCTCACGGTCAACCCGTACCTGGGTCGCGATTCCGTCGATCCGTACCTTGCCGCCTGCAGACGGAACGACGGCGGCATCTTCTGTGTTGTCAAGACCTCGAACGCGGGCGGCGCCGAGGTGCAGGACCTCACGCTGTCGGACGGCCGGCCGGTCTGGCAGCACATCGCCCTGCTCGTCGCCGAGTGGGGGGCGGAGCTCGTCGGCGAGCGTGGGCTCTCGAGCGTCGGAGCCGTGATCGGGGCCACGCACCCTCGAGCAGTCGGCGAGGCCCGGCGCCTGCTGCCGCGCTCGATCCTGCTGCTCCCGGGCGTGGGGGCGCAGGGGGCGACCCCGGCCGACGTCGCACGTGCGTTCACGAGCGGTCCCGCGAGCGCTCTCGTCACCGTGTCCCGGTCGGTGATGTACGCCTACCGCCAGGGCGACCAGGCCGACTGGCGGGCCGCTGCAGGAGCGGAAGCGGCACGGGTGAAATCCGAAGTGTGGACGGCATCCGGATGGTGACGCTCCCCGACTGGTTCATCCGCTACGGGCTTCCCACGGCCTTCCTGCTGGCGGCCACGGTCGCGGTTCTGGCGCTGCGGGCGGCGATCCACGACGACGCCGCCGCGCCGGCGGTGCGCGAACCGGCGCCAGTCCGCCCCGTCTCTCCGAGGCCGACGCGCGCACGAGGCGTACGCGCCTCCGCGTACTCCGTCCGCAGCGGGGACACGCTCGGGACGATCGCAGACCGCTTCGGCACGACCGTCGACCGGCTACTCGAGCTCAACCCGGGCATCGATCCGCGGGCCTTGCGCGTGGGCCAACCACTTCGGGTCGAGTAGCGGGCGCCGCTAGCCTGTTCGCTCGGTGAAGCTACGGCTTCTCGTCGCCCTCGCCGTCCTCGCGCTTGCCGGGCCCGCTGCCGCGGCGACGCCGGAGGTTGATGCCCGCGCCTACCTCGTCATGAACGGGACGACGGGGGAGGTCCTCCTTGCGCGCCATGCGCACGACCGCCTCCCGATCGCGAGCATCACGAAGCTGATGACCGCGATGGTCACGCTCCAGTCGGCGAAACCCAACGACGTAGTGGCGGTCGACCGTGAGGCGGTCGGCGTCGGGGGCTCGACGATCCGGCTTCAAGCCGGCGAACGGTTGCGGGTCCGTGACCTGTTGGCCGCCGCGCTGATCGAGAGCGCGAACGACGCGGCCGTCGCCCTCGGCGCCTACGTCGAGCGCCGGACGGGCCGGCCCTTCGTCGCGTCGATGAACGCCCGAGCCGTGGAGCTCCGGTTGCGTGACACGCACTTCGTTCGTCCGGACGGGCTCGACGTCCCGGGCCACTACTCGAGCGCGTGGGACGTGACCAAGCTGGGACTCCTCGCGATGCGGGAGCCGCTCGTCCGCCGGCTCGTCCGCCGGGAGCGCGCCTCCATCACGGGCGGACGCGTGTTGCACACATGGAACGACCTGCTCGGCGAGTTCCCAGGGGCGTTCGGCGTCAAGACGGGGCACACCTCAGGCGCGGGTTGGAACGAGGTCGCGGCCGCGCGCGGAAACGGCGTCACCATCTACGCGACGATCCTCGGCAGCCCGTCACGCTCGCTCCGCAACGCCGACCTCGAGGAGCTGCTCGCGTGGGGGATGTCGCGCTACGTGCTCGTGCCGCTGGCGCCTCCGAACCGGATCTACGGTCGCGTCCCCGTCACCTACGGCGAGGCGGCGGTGCCGGTCGTGGCAGCCCGCCCGCTCCGGCGCGCGGTCAGGATCGGCCGGCCGGTCGTCGAGCGCGTCGTGCTTTCGAGCCTCGCCGACCTCCCGGTCCGTCGGGGCGACGTCCTCGGTGAGGCCCGCTTCTACGAGCGGAGCCGTCTGATCGGCCGCACCCCCCTTGTCGCCGCCGAGGCGCGCGACGCCCCCGGCGCGGTCGACCGCGTCAAGTGGTACGCGCGCCGAACCGTCTCTCACATTGGAGGCTGGTTCACCTGATCGTCACGGTGACGATGAACGCGGCACTCGACCGCACGCTGACGGTGCCGAACTTTCAGCCGGGTCAGCGGCACCGCGCCAGTGGCTGGCTCATGCTGGCCGGCGGCAAGGGAATCAACATCGCCCGTGCGCTAAAGCGGCTCGACGTTCCCGTCGTCGCGACGGGCCTTGCAGGCGGCCGAACCGGCGCCGGCATCGTTTCGGAGCTGACGCGGGAAGGAATCCTCAACGACTTCGTGCAGATCGCTGACGAGTCGCGTACCTCGACCGCAGTCGTCGATCCCACTGGGGCGTCCTATACGGAGATCAACGAGTGGGGGCCGAACGTCGAGCCGGACGAGCTCGATCTCCTGCTCGAGAAGCTCCGTTACCTGTCGCGGGGCACCGACGGGGTCGTCTTTGCCGGCTCGCTTCCCCGAGGCGTGGACGAGGGGTTCTACGCCGAGGCGATCCGCGAGCTGAACCGCCGCGGCCTGAAGACCACTCTCGACACCGAAGGTGAGCCGCTCCGCCTCGGCGCCGAGGCGCAGCCGTTCCTGGTCTCACCGAACGAACGTGAAGCGGAGGGTCTGGTCGGCCAGGAGTTCCACGACCGCCAAGACTTTGTCCAGGCGCTCGACCACATCGGCGACCTCGGCCCGCGCAACGTGCTCATCACGCTCACCTCGGGTTGCTACGCCCTCGTCCGTGAGGAGCGGGAGCCCGTGCGCTATCACGCTGAGATTCCGCGCCTCGAACCGATCTCGCCCGTGGGGTCTGGCGATGTTCTGCTCGCAGGCTTCATCGCCGCCCGCTACGAGGGGCGCTCTGCCGAGGAGGCGCTGCGGCGCGCGGTGGCGGCAGGCGCCGCCGCGGTCCAGGAGGTCGGCGCCGGCCGCTTCGAGCCGCACGAGATCGCGCGGCTCGAGGAGGGCGTACGGGTGGAGGAGCTCGAGAAGGTCGTCTCCGAGCTCTGATCAGCCTCGCCTCAGGCGTGTCCAGTAGAGATGCGTCTCCCACACGCGTCGGTACTCGTCGGCGCCGAGGAGCGACCTGACGTCGTCGAGGAGCGGCAGACGCTCTTCGTCCGGAAGATCCGCGAGCCAGCCCATCGACGCGAAGAACGCGACGACGCCTTCCCGGTCGAGCGTCTGTGGATTCTCGAGCCGAACGGCGTGCAACGCTTCGAACGGCGCCGTCTCGAACGCGCGGCGCCAGTCGCCGGACGTGTAGACGGCAGCGCCGAGGTCGAGCGGGTCGTACCTGAGATCCACGTTGGCACGTGCTCGGTGAGCAGCTCCTCGACGGCGCCGATCGAGGGCTCGGTCGGACCGGCGGGGAGGTTCCACATCACGAGGAGCGCGCCGCCAGGGCGGAGGACACGGGCGATCTCGCCCACCGCGCGTTCGTCGGAGAAACGGTGGAACGCCTCCGCTGCGAAGATCGCGTCCACCGAGCCGTCCGCGAGCGGGATCTCCTGGGCCGTCCCGCTGACCGCCTCGGCGTCGGGGCAATGGCTCTCGAGGAGGCGGCGCATGGCGTCAGCCGGCTCGACGGCGATGACGCGGCTGAAGGCGGAGACGAGCAGGCGCGTCAGCTTGCCCGTGCCTGCCCCCAGGTCGAGAACCGTCGCGCTTGGCGGCAAGTCGGCGATCTCGCCGACCTCGGGCGGCCAGCTGGGACGGCCACGCTCGTAGTCGAGCGGCCATCGCTCGCCGCTACCGATCGGCATGCTCCAGCTCGGCGACATCGCCCGCGACGGTACAGGGGCGTCAGAACGCGTTGATACGATCGGCCTTCAGTTGAGAGCGCGAGCGAGAGACGGTCTTTCGGCCCAGGCAACCGCGAGGAGCCTGGGCCTTTCTGCTTCAGGAGGGCGTCATGGAGATTGACATCGGCCGGGGCAAGAAGGCGCGGCAGGCCTATGGGTTCGACGACATCGCAATCGTGCCGAGCCGCCGCACGCGCGATCCGCAGGACGTCGACATCGGCTGGAAGCTCGGCCCGCATCTGCTCGAACTGCCGCTCCTCGGCTCGGCTATGGACGGCGTGATCTCGCCCGTGACGGCGGTCAAGCTGGGTGAGCTCGGCGGGCTCGGCGTCCTCAACCTCGAGGGCATCTTCACCCGCTACGAAAACGCCGACGTCCAGCTCGAGCGGATCGCCAAGCTCCCGAAGGACAAGGCCACCGCG
>DASZCE010000373.1:0-6961 GCA_035943455.1 Gaiellaceae bacterium
CGTTCCAACCGACCCGTTCTTCGGTCCTCGCCAGTGGTACATCCCGGCCGTTCGTGGCTTCGATGCCTGGCCGCGCCAGCCGTCGTGGCTGACCCCGACCAAGGTCGCGATCATCGATTCCGGGATCGACGGCGATCATCCGGAGTTCCGCTTCGGCCGAATCGCGGCGGCGAACACCTTCGTCGGTGGCTCCGCGTTGAAGGACTCGCAAGGCCATGGAACGTTCGTCGCCGGGGTGATCGCGGCGCGGCTCGACGGTCTCGGGATGGCGGGGCTTGCCTTCCCGGCGCAGCTACTGATCGCCAAGGTCGTCCGCGCGGATGGGACGGTGCCGCTCGACGCCGAGGCGCGTGCGATCCGCTGGGCGGTCGATCGCGGCGCGCGTGTGATCAACCTCAGCCTGGGCGGCGTGCGCAACCCGTTCGATCCGGTGGGCGACGGCTATTCGCCGCTCGAGGCGGGCGCCGTCCGCTATGCGGTTCGAAAGGGCGCCGTGGTCGTTGCCGCGGTCGGAAATGGCGATCAGGCGCCGGACCAGCCGTGGCGCTACGCGAGCTATCCGGCCGCGCTGCCCCATGTCCTCGGCGTCAGCGCCCTGGAACGCGACGGCTCCGTGCCGATGTTCTCGAACCGTGACTCTGTCTTCAACGACATCGCCGCGCCCGGCGACGAGCTCTTCTCTACGCTGCCCCGGGCGCTGACGGCTCAGCGGCCGTTGTGCGTGGAGCAGGGATATTCGGAGTGCGGCCCGCCCGAGTTTCGTCGTCCACAGGGCACGTCGTTCGCGGCCGCGATCGTCTCGGCGGGGGCCGCGCTCGCGCGAAGCGCATGGCCGGAGCTGCGGCCGGAGCAGATCACGACGATGCTGGAGCGCTCCGCCCTCGACCAGACGGCGGCGACCGGATGCCGGCGGTGCGCCGAGGGCCGCGATGCCTTGACCGGCTGGGGGCGGCTCGACGTGGCCGGAGTGGTCAACTGGCCGCGGTCGCATCCCGTCGCCGACCGGTACGAGACCAACGACGAAGCCGGCGCCGGCGCGAAGCTCGTGCGCGGTCGCAGCGCCAGGATCCGCGCGCGGATCGACTACTGGGACGACCAGAACGACGTCTACGCCGTCCGCCTGAAGCGCAACCAGCGACTGAGCTTGAGGCTGTTCGGTGAGGGCATGGAGGTCGACCTTGCGATCTGGCGCCCGGGTACACGCCGCGTGGACGACGTTCGCTCGCTGAGCGGCAGCCCTGTCGACCAGTCGAAGCGTCGAGGGGCGAAGGACACGCTGCACTTCCGCCCCAAGCGCGCGGGCCGCTACTACGTGCAGGTGAAGATCACCGAGCCCGGGTCCGGCCCCTACAGGCTCGACCTAGTCCACTAGCAGCTCGTCGTCCGCGACGTCTCTGATCTGCCGCGCCGGATTCCCGACGACGACCGCGCGTGGGGGGACGTCGCGGATCACGACGGCGCCCGCACCGACGAACGCCTCCTCGCCCACCTCGATCCCCGGCAATAGGACGGCTCCGCCGCCGACACGCGCGCCGCGCCTGATCGTCGGTCCCTTCCGGAGCGCATGTCGCCGTTCGGTTCGTCCCATGAAGTTGTCGTTCGTGGTCACGACCCCGGGCGCCACGAACACGTCTTCCTCGAGCGTCGAGTACGCGGTCACGTAGGCATTCGCCTGGATCTTCGTGCGCGGCCCGATCGTCGTGTCGTTCTCGACGAGTGAGCCTCGTCCGACGACGACGTCGTCGCCGAGCTCGCAGCGCTCGCGGACGCAGCTCTGGTCGCCGACGATCACACGCGCCCCGATCCTCGTCCCGGCGAAGACAACCGACCCCGTCGAGACGACGGTTCCCTCGCCGAGCTCGAGCGGCGGAAGCTCTTCGCGCTTCGCCGTCGACCGCGGCGACAGCGCGGGTGGCTTCCCGAGCACGGCGTTGTCGCCGATCCGACAGCCGTCACCGATCACCGTCCCCGGGTAGACGACGACGTTTTCGCCGAGCGTGTAGTCAGGCACTACGCCGGCGCTCGCTCGAGGCTCGCCTGGAGCTCCTCGAGCACGTGCACGACCACCGCGCCGTCTCGAGCCGCCGACAGCCGGTCCCCGTCGCCGGCGACGAGCGAGAGGAAGTGGCGGCACTCGAGCCGCAGTGGCTCGTCGTTCGGGATCTTGGGGATGTAGATGTCGCCGGTGCGGGTGCGCCACTCCCCGTAGCTCTCACTCCGCTGTTCGGTTCCCTTGTCGTAGACGGTGACCTTCCGCTCGAGCTCCATGTCGTCGAACACGGCCATCTTCTTGCGACCGACCACCGTGAGCTTGCGCATCTTGTGCGGGTCGAGCCACGAGAGATGCATGTGGGCGACGATGCCGGAGGGGAATCGCAGATAGCAGAAGACGACGTCCTCGACCGCATCGTGGATGAACGATTCACCGCGCGCCCAGACCTCCGAGGGCGTCTCGCCGACCAGGTGGAGGATCACTGAGAGGTCGTGGACGCCGAGCGACCAGAGCGCGTTCTCGTCCTTGCGGATCTGGCCGAGGTTCTGCCGGTTCCCGTAGATGTAGAGCATGTCGCCGAGCTCGCCGGACGCGATCAGCTCGCGGAGCTTTGCGACGGCGGGGTGGTAGAGCAGCAGGTGCCCGGGGAGGAGGACGAGCTCGCGTTCCTCGGCGAGCGCAACGAGCTCGTCCGCCTCGGTGCCGGTGAGCGCCGGCGGCTTCTCGACGAAGACATGCTTTCCGGCGGCGAGGGCGCGCCGTGCGAGCTCGAAATGGGTCGGGACCGGCGTCGCGATCACGACGGCCTGGACCGAGCTGTCCTCGAGGAGGTCGTCGAAGCGGTCGGTCGTCGCTGCGTGCGGGTAGCGGGCGCCGTACACGTCGAGGACATCGCGTGAGATGTCGCAGAGCCAGGCGAGATCGGCGAGATCGTCGAAGTTGCGGGCCAGGTTCGGCCCCCAGTACCCGAGGCCGGCCAGGGCAACCTTGATCACAACGTCCAGACCTTCGGATTGATGCGGCCGTCTGCGCCCGTGGCGTTGCGGAGATCGACGACGACGTGAGCCCTCTCGACCAGGTCCTCGTAGTCGATCTGCGAGTGGGCCGTCACGATCACCACGCAGTCGTAGGCGGCCGGATCGAGCTCGACCGAGGAGAGCCCGACCTCGGAGAGCTCGGCGACGAAGGGGTCGTGATAGGCGAGCTCCGCCCCTCCGGCGCGGAGGAGCTCCATCAGCTTGATCGCGGGCGACTCGCGCGTGTCGCCGATGTCCGCCTTGTAGGCGACCCCGAGCACGAGCACCTTCGCGCCGCTCAGCGATCGCTGCCGACCGTGGTTGAGCGCCTGGGAGACCAGTGACCGGCAGTAGTACGGCATGTTCTCGTTGACCTTGCCCGCGAGCTCGATGAACTCGGTGTAGAAGTCGTACTCGCGCGCCTTCCAGGTCAGATAGAAGGGGTCGATCGGGATGCAGTGACCGCCCAGCCCGGGTCCCGGCTGGAAGCTCATGAACCCGAAGGGCTTCGTAGAGGCGGCTTCGACGACCTCCCAGACGTCGATGCCCATGCGCTCGCAGAGCTGCGCCAGCTCGTTGACCAGCGCGATGTTGACCGAGCGGAAGATGTTCTCGAGCAGCTTCGTGAGCTCGGCGGCCTCGGGCGTCGAGACGCGATGCACGCTGTCGACGGCTCCGTCGTAGAGCCTCACCGCACGCTCGGTACAGGCCGGCGTGATTCCGCCAACCACCTTCGGGACGTTCTTCGTCGTCCAGGTCTTGTTCCCCGGGTCGACCCGCTCGGGTGAGAACGCGAGGTGGAAGTCGCGGCCGGCCTTGAGGCCGGTGCGCTCGAGGATCGGCTGGATCACCTCCCGCGTCGTCCGCGGATACGTCGTCGACTCGAGGACGACGAGATGGCCGTTGCGGAGACGGGCGCCGATCTGCTCGGTTGCCGAGATCAGGATCGAGAGATCGGGCTCGCGCTGCTTCGAGAGCGGTGTCGGCAGCGCGATCAGGATCGCGTCGGCGTTCCGAAGCTCGTTGTACTCCATCGTCGCGCGAATGCGTCCCTCACGGACGAGCGGGGCGAGTCGCTCCGAGGGGACGTCGACGATGTGGCTTTCCCCCCTGTTGAGCGCGCTGACGACCTCTTCGGAGACGTCGACCAGCAGCACCGAGCGGCCCGCGGCGGCGAGCGTATGGGCGAGCGGGACGCCGACGTAACCCGCCCCGACGACGGCGGCGTCCCACGTCTTCGTCTCCGGCTCGGTGATCGTCTCTGGTTCGGTCCTCTGGTCAAGCATTGGTCAAAGGCTAATCAGAAGGTCAGCGATCCGTTCGGCAGCTCGGCCGTCGCCGTAGAGCTGTGGCCGCTCGGCCGGCATTCGGGCGTCGGCTGCTGCCTTCGCGATCGCGTCTGGGTTGTCGTCGACGAGAACGTTCGCCCCGACCTCGACCGTGTCCTTCCATTCGGTCGAAGGACGCAGCGTCACGCAGGGGATTCCGTACCAGTACGCCTCCTTCTGGAGCCCACCCGAGTCGGTGACGATCACGCGCGCCTGCGACGCCAGCGCCGCGAAGTCCAGATACCCGAGCGGCTGGATCATTCGGACGTGTCCCTGTGCCAGGCACGCGGACCTGGCCACGGCGGACGTGCGGGGGTGGGCGGGGAAGATCACGGGGCCCTCGACCCGCTCGAGGCCCTCGAAGATGCGACCGAGCCGTTCGGGCCGGACGTTGGCCTCGCGATGGATCGTCACGACGGCGTAGGAAGCCGGCTCGAGCGCGAGCTCGACCAAGATGCACGAGCGTTCGCGCGCGAGCGGCGCGAGCCGCAGGTTCGCGTCCGCCATGACGTCGCCGACGACTTCGATCCGGCCGCCGACGCCCTCCTCCCGGAGGACGTCACGCGACCGCTCGTCTGGGGCGAGGAGCAGCGACGCGATGCGGTCGACCTCGATCCGGTTGTGCTCCTCGGGCATCGAGAGATCGCCGCTTCGAAGGCCCGCTTCCACGTGCGCCACGCGGATCGGCCGTGCCGCCCTCGCGCCAGCGAGCGTCGAGTTCGTGTCCCCGTAGACGAGCACCCAATCCGATCGCTCTGTGGCGACGGCCTCCGCGATCTCGGGCTGCATCCGCTCGACGTCGGCGGTGTGGAGGTCGAGCATGTACTTCGGCGGCGGGAGCTCGAGGTCGTCGAAGAAGACCTGCGAGAGCTCGCGGTCGTAGTGCTGTCCCGTGTGGACGATGACCTCGTCGATTCCTCGTTCGCGTAAGGCAAGCGACAGCGGCCCCGACTTGATGAATTGAGGCCGGTTGCCGACGACCGAGAGAACCTTCACGACGCGTCCCGCCTATGAGAGCGAGTGACGCCCGTCGCCGGAGGCTGGCTTTGCCGGCCGGGACGCCCCGTACACGACCAGGGTTTCTGGCCGAGACGGAGGGGTCTCGTGGTGGAACCATGGGTTCCCGCACGGCAAGGCCGCCTACCGACCACGGAGAGGAGGTTCACTCGGCCAGGTTACGGCGGGGCCAGGAACCAGCCGCGCGTGGTCGCATCCGACTCGAAAAACTCGAGCAGCAGTCGGCCAACCTTGGTGGCGCCCAGTGGCGACGGATGCGTCCCGTCCTTGCGAACGTCGTCGCAGGTCCACGTGAAGCCGTCGGACCGACCTTTCGTGCCGTCGGTCCAGAGATACGGCCCCCACCCGATCCATGGGCCCTTCACCTTTCCCTCCATCCGGTCCTGGACGAGCCACCGGACGGCGTAGCCGCTGTCGTAGGCGGCCGGCTCGGGGTTCAGCGCCGTGACCGCGTAGCCACCGTAGGTCCTGCTCGACGCGTAGATCAGGCGCAGCCTCGGAAACCGCCGCGCCAGGATCTGGACGATCGCGCGCAGGTTCGCCCGGAGCGCCTTCGCGTCCGCCGGGAACCGGCGATCTTCCCCCGAGATCGCTTGCTTCAGCCACACCACCTGCACCTCGGTCGCGGAGACGCCCTCTGCGGCGAGACGCCGGTCGACGGCCCTCCAGTAGCCGGCGAGCGGGCGCGCGATCCGGCGGGCGTCCCAGCCGCCCATTGCGCCGTCGACGAGCGTGACGGCGGGATTGACATCGGGGTTGTCGCTCGCGAGTCGCTGGAAAGCGCGGAACTCAGCGGTCGCGTTCGACATGCCAATCGAGAGGACCACGACTTGCCCATCGACCGGCCGCACTCGCTTCGCGGCCGACATGCCCTGCCTCAGGTACCGCCGCCGCGGCTCGTTGCTTCCCCCTGGGTACAGACCACCGCGGTGACCGTGGTAACGCCTCTTCCCGAGATCGGTGAGCGGGACGAGCCCCGTCGAGGTCTGGCTGCACTCGGCAGTCGGCGAGGCCGCCCCCCGCTCGGCTCTGGCTCCCGCAAGCGCCAAGGCGATGAGGAGCCCGAGGGCGGAAAACCGCAGAATCTTCACGAATACCAGGGTAGAGACGCGCTGTTAGAGGCCTGTAAGTGGAGGCTCTAGACGAGCTCTGTGACGTATGCGCCCGAACCGAGGGCGATGACAAGCGCGCCTATTACCGCCGCGGTGGTCGCGAGCCGCGGGCGTCGACCTTCGCGCCCGAGCAAGCCGAGAGCGATGCCGGCGCCCGCGAACGGGAACGGGACGGCGAAAAACAGTAAGGGCAGAGTCGCGATGGCGAACACGCTGCAGACAATCGCCTTCGTCGCAACGCTTCCCGGCTTGCGGTCGGCCCCCCTGACGACGAAGCCGAAGAGCACTCCTGTGAGCGCCAGCGCGACGACGGTCGCTGCGACGAACGCGATCGGCTCCGCACGCTGCGACTCACCCGGCTCCGACTCCGTCCCGACCAGGTGATCGATCGCCATCGTGAAGATCGAGACGGCCGCAACACCGCCTGCGATTGCCGTTTCCGGTAGGCGAAGCACGGCGCTTTCTACCGCGTCAGAGACACGCTCGGGGTGTGGC
>DASZCE010000374.1:0-2373 GCA_035943455.1 Gaiellaceae bacterium
AGCGAGCTCTCCGTGAAACCCAGGTCGGTTCGGATCGAAGGCAGCGCCACACCGACGATCGTCACGTCGAGCACGATCATGAGATCGCCCAGGCAGAGAACAAGGAGCGCCAGCCAGCGCCTACGGCTGTCGAGGATCGTCATCGGAGGTTCCTTTCCGTCGCTTTCTCATCAGACTCACAGGCTTAAGACGGGGTAACGACGCAGAACTCATCGGTCATCCCGCGATGAGTTTTCCAACCCTCGGCGGTCTAACCCCTGATGAGCGCATCAGCGTCGCAAGCCGTCGCCTTCGCTATCCGCGGTCCGATCACGCCGGAGGACCTGCCGGGGCTTTGCGACCGTGTGAGCGCGGTGTTGAGCCAGAACGGCGCCAAGGTCGTCGTCTGCGACGTGCGCGGCGTCGAACCCAACGCGGTGACCGTGGACGCCCTCTGCCGGCTCCAGCTCGCGGCGCGGCGGCACCAGTGCCAGGTCCGACTACGGCACGCATCGGACGAGCTGCTCGAGTTGATCTCGTTCATGGGGCTGTGCGACGTGTTGCCGGACTAGTCGTCCAGCCGGCCGGGGAGGCCGAACAGCGGGAACAGCGTCTCCGTGTCGAGGAAGAAGGTGAGCTCGCCGATCTTGCCGTCCGTCACTTCGACCACCTGCAGCGCCCAGGGGTCGTAGCCGCCGCCACTCTCGCTCGGCTTGTACTGGCCGAACGCGGGTGACCCGTTCGCGGACACCGTCGGGATCACGCGCGAGCCGCGACAGCCGATCCCCGGCCCGAGCCACCAGGCGAAGATGTCGTCGCGGCCGCGCAGCCAGAGGTCGTACGGCGGCATCGACTGGATCGCGTCCTCGCGGATCAGCTCCGTAAGCGCATCCATGTCGTAGGCCTCGAAGGCCGCGACGTAGCGGGCGAGGAGCTCACGGTCTTCCTCCGCGACCGACGGCGAGGTGTCGGTAGGCGTGGGCTTGCTTGCCTCGATCGCGGCCCGCGCCCGCTGTAGTGCACTGTTCACGGATGCGACGCTGGTCTCGAGGAGCTCCGCTACCTCGCTCGCCTGCCAGCGCAGCACCTCGCAAAGGATGAGCACCGCGCGCTGGCGAGGCGGCAGGTGCTGGAGCGCGGCGACGAATGCCAGCCGGATCGTCTCACGTGAAACGGCAGCCTCTTCGGGATCGGTGGTCGGCAGCGGCTGGATCCACGTTGCCTCGGGAAGGGTCTCCAGGTTCGCCTCGACGGGCTCTCGCGCGGGGCCGAGGTCCATCGGCCGGGCCCGGCGCTCGCGGCTCGAGAGCATGTCGAGGCAGACGTTCGTGGCGATCCGGTAGAGCCACGACCGCAGCGCCGCCCGGCCCTCGAAGCGGTCGAACGCCCGCCACGCGCGAATCATCGTCTCTTGCACGGCGTCCTCGGCCTCGAACGGCGAGCCGAGCATCCGGTAGCAGTACGCCGTCAGCTCCGCCCGATACTCCTCGAGCTGGACTTCCGGCGACGTGGAGGTGGCGGCGACGGACGAGTCGGGCACGAGCGTCATCCTAGGCGACGCCCAGCGAGTGGCGGTCGGCTCCCGAACTCACGCGTCGGGATCGATCAACGCCAGACCGGTTTCCGGGTCGCTGCGCTTGCGGAGGTGGGCAGGGGACTCGTCGAGGACGACCTCGAGCGTCGGCCAGACATGGCCCTCGAGCAGGTGCCCACCGAGCGTCGTGCCGTCGGAGCGCCCGAGGACTGCGTGCACGTGCACCTTGGGCTCGTCATCTTCGACGGCGACATCACCGAGGAGCGACAGAACCTCGACCTGCTCGGCGACGGGAATCTCGACGTAGTCCTTCCGCTCGCGGTCGAAGTAGCCGAGCCTGGCGTCGGCGAACGCGCCGATGCCGGTCAACCGGGCCGCCGTCACACCCTGTTCGCGCGCAAACGACTGCAGACCCGCGAGAGCCTCGTCGCCCTTGGCGAAGACGAGCGCGAAGGTCCGCTCGCCGTCCTCGTGCAGGAGCTTCGATCTCATCGGCGCCTCGCCGCGAGCAGCGCACCGCCGACAAGCGCTGCAGCGCCGGCGAGCGCGAGGCTGCCTCGTCGGCTGCGCCCCACCGGCTGCTCGGGGACGGCGCCGGTCTGCGCCAGCCTGATCACCTGAGCAAGATGCAGCGCCTTGCGCCGCGCGCCGTGCGCGATCTGCGTGCGGCACGAAAAGCCGTCGGCGACGAGGATCGCCTCCGGGTCGGCCGCTCGAGCCGCGGGAAGAAGGACGCGCTCGCCGCAGGCCATCGAGACGTCGTAGTGCTCGGCCTCGTAGCCCCACGAGCCGGCAAGCCCGCAGCAGCCGGAATCGGGCGTCTCCACCCGCGCGCCCATCTGCTCCAGGAGCTTCTGCTC
>DASZCE010000375.1:0-3757 GCA_035943455.1 Gaiellaceae bacterium
ATGTCCACCTGTACGGCCGCGAGCAGGCTGAGGAGCGTTTCCGCCAGGCGATGGCCCAGTAGCGCGCGGACTGAATCCGACGAGGTCCGCGGGTCAAGGGTCCCGTGCTTGACAGGGGTGTCGGGTGGGATCAGAGTCGACGGCGGAATTCTTTTACCCGCGACGGGAGGGACGATGAACCGACAGCTTCTTGTGGTTCTGCTAGCGGTGGCGGTGGGCGCGATCAGCGCGATCGGCGCGAGCGCCGATCCGGGAAGCAGCCCGAATTCGCGTACGCGCACCCTCGCCTGCGACAACGGACGGACTGTCGCTGCGACATTCGTGGGTCTCGAGGGCGTCAACTTCAACGTCACCGTCGATGAGAGCGTCTTCATCTTCAAGACGATCACGGTCGTGCGCCCCTCGGGCGCAGTGGAGGTAGACGACCGGGGTATTCAGGGCTTCGACCCCGCAACGCTGACGACCTGCACCTACACGACGCCGGGCGGAAGCTTCGTCACCGTCGTCGGGTTCTTCACTCCACGCGGCTGACCGCTTGAGGGATGCCGTCACTGAGGAGCGCCCCTAGCGGGGCGTTTCTCGTTCGACTGACCACGCGGCTGACCACGCGGCCTCTTCCGCGAGTGCCGAGAGGCCGGGTTCTTTATGGATAGTGATGCGCCTGGCAGGAATCGAACCTGCGACCTCGCGCTCCGGAGGCGCGCGCTCTATCCCCTGAGCTACAGGCGCGGGCCACCAGTGTAGTCGGAAGGCTCACAGCCAGCCGGCACGCTTGAACGCGCGATAGAGCAGAAGGCATGCCGCGGCCATCAGCGCAAGCGCGAACGGGTAGCCGAATGTCCAGGTCAGCTCGGGCATGTGCTCGAAGTTCATGCCGTAGATCCCCGTGATGAGGGTCGGGACGGCGACGATCGCCGCCCACGCCGAGATCTTCCGCACGTCCTCGTTCTGGCGAACGCTGATGCGCGTGAGGTTGGCGGCGAGGATGCTCGTGAGGAGCTCGCGGAAGCCCTCGATCTCGCGCACGAAGCGGATCAGATGGTCCTTGACGTCGCGGAAGTACGGGCGGAGCTCGTCATGGACGAAGCTCGGATCGCCCTTCTCCAGGTGCTCGATCGGCGCTGCGAGCGGCGCCACCGCACCGTAGAGCTCCAGGACCTCGCGCTTGAGCTTGTAGATCCGCTCGGCAGGATTCCCAGCCTCCGTGAAGACCTGCGCCTCGACCTGTCGAATGTCCTGCTCGAGCCCCTCGATCACGACTCCATAGTCGTCGACCACCTTGTCGACGATCGCGTACAGCGCCGCCGGCGGTCCGTGCCGAAGGAGATCCGGCCGCTGTTCGAGGCGAAGCCGGACATCGTGCAGGGCCGTCTCGCCGTGACGCACGGTGACGATGAATCCCTCGCCGACGAAGAGCAAGATCTCTCCGAGCTCGACCTCGTCCCGGTCGTCGACGTACCGCGCCGTCTTGAGCACGATGAGAACGGTCTCGTCGTACACCTCGAGCTTCGGCCGCTGGTGCGCGTTGATCGCGTCCTCGACGGCGAGCTCGTGGAGGTCGAACTCGCGGCGGACGGCGTCGAACTCTTCGGCAGTCGGCTCGTGGAGTCCGATCCACACGAAGCAGCCGGGGTCGCGGCACGCCTCGAAAGCGTCGTCGAGCCTCAGCTCACCCGGGCGACGTAACCCCTCCTCGTACACCGCCATGTCGACGATCACGCACGAAGTATGGAGAGGCCTGGGCGGTACGATGGCGAATGCCATGAGGACGGACGACCCGCTCAGTACCGATGCCCAGCCTGCCCCGCATCCGGTCGCGTTCCCGCGACACGCGCGAGGTCGTCGC
Organism: Gaiellaceae bacterium; assembly: GCA_035943455.1. Classification (GTDB taxonomy): domain Bacteria; phylum Actinomycetota; class Thermoleophilia; order Gaiellales; family Gaiellaceae; genus JACDAN01. The sequence goes on from DASZCE010000375.1 coordinate 1,847, forward strand.
GCCGCCTGCGCGCGAGCCCGCTGAGCTCAGCGCGAACGGCCTCACCTGGGTCCACCTGGACTCGCCGACGAAGGGCGAGGCGACGTCGCTCGCCGAGCGCTTCGGCTGGCACCCGCTCGACGTCGAGGACGTGCTCTCGAAGCGCCAGCGGCCGAAGGTCGACGAGTACGCCGACTACCGCTTCGTCGTTCTCCACTTCCCCGTCTACGACAAGGCCGTCCAGCGGCTGAACGCGGGCGAGCTCGACGTCTTCCTCGGACCTGACTACCTCGTCACGCTGCCGACCGTCGAGCTGCTCCCCGTGACCCGGCTCTTCCAGCGCTGCATGGACGACCCGGACCTGCGCGAAAGTCTCTTCGGGAAAGGGTCGGGCTACCTCCTCTACCACGTCCTCGACGACCTTTTCGACTACTGCTTCCCGATCCTCGACAAGATCGGGCACAAGCTCGACCGGATCGAGGACGACATCGACGAGGCGCGCTTCGAGGAGATCGTGCGCGACATCTCCAGGGCGAAGCAGGAGATCATCAGCTACCGAAAGATCATCAAGCCGCAGCGGCCCACGCTCCGCTTGCTCGAGCGCCATGTCGAGCGGTTCCTCCCCGAGGACCTCGAGCTCTACTTCGACGACCTGGTGGACGCGTCGGAGCGGATCTGGGACCTTCTGGACAACTACAAGGAGGTCGTCGAGGCGCTCGAGGCCACGAACGAGGCGGCCCTCTCGCACCGCCAGAACGACGTCCTCCGCGTGCTGACGATCTTCAGCGTCATGCTCCTGCCGCTGACCCTCATCGCGAGCATCTTCGGCATGAACGTCCACTTCCCGGGCTTTGGCACGGCGGGGGCGTTCTGGGTGATCGTCGGCGCCATGCTTGGCGTACTCGCCGGCGTTGTCGCGTTCTTCCGCCTGAAGCGCTTCTTCTAGCGTGAGCTAGCGTGACGAAGCCGCTGTGGGCGCCCTGGCGCCTTGAGTACATCGAGCAGGCCGACGAGCAGCGCGAATGCATCTTCTGCGGCGCGGCGGCCGCCGACGACGAAGCTGGGCTGGTCGTCCATCGCGGCGCGCACGCCTTCGTGGTCCTGAACAAGTTCCCGTACGCGTCGGGACACCTGATGGTGGCGCCGTACCGACACGTGGGCGAATTTCCCGAGCTCACGGACGACGAGGCGCTCGAGGTCCATCGGCTCGCGGGCCGCGGCATGGCGGCCCTCGCGCAGCTGTACGAGCCGCAAGGGTTCAACCTCGGCTGGAACCTCGGGCGCGTGGCCGGTGCCGGCGTCATCGACCACGTCCACCTCCACGTGGTGCCGCGATGGCTCGGTGACACGAACTTCATGCCGGTGCTCGGCGACGTGAAAGTGCTGCCGGAGCACCTCGTCGAGACGCGCCGAAAGCTCGCCGAGATCTGGCCCGGCTGACGTTCAAGGCGCCTCTTCGCGCTGCCGATGCTGAGAGGGCCGCATGTCCGACACCGTCGAACGCCCCGACCAGCACGACTGGCCCGCGCAGGGCCTGCGCCAGCGCCTCGGCAGCCGCATCGAACGGCACGTCATGCGCAGCGCAGTCGACATGCTCGACGAGCGAGGGACCGAGCTCGACGCGATCGAGCAGGAGCTTCGCACGCGCGAGGCGGATGTCCTGGAGCGGTTCGCGCGCACCGAGGCCCAAGAAGCGGAGCTCGAGCACCGCGAGCGACGTCTGGCAGAGCTCGGCGTCGAGCACATCCAGGGCCAGCCGCGGATCGACCACCTCATCCGCCAGCTCGACCGCGCCGAGGCCGCGCTGAGCCAGGTGCGTGCGCAGGCTCGTCACGAGCTTGTGGCGGCGCACGAGCAGGCCCGGGACCTCCAGGCTCGACTGAAGCGGCTCGAGGAGGCGGAGCACAAGCGCCTGTTGACGCAGGCCGACCT